>VYDB01000097.1:3750-5406 GCA_009843635.1 Gammaproteobacteria bacterium | reverse complement strand
CGCCCAACCCGTCCTCCAACGGGTCGTACACGGTCTCCTGGACCGCCGTGTCCGGCGCCTCCAGGCACCAGCTTTATGAAGGCAGCGCGCTCGTCTTCGACGGCGCGGGGACCTCCAAGGCGTTCTCCGGCAAGGCGGCCGGGAGCTACAGCTACACGCTGGCCTACTGCCAGCACATTGGCTTTCCCGTGGGCAGCACCATCTGCGGCCTGCCGTCCGGCTACGACGCCCTGACGGTGACCGTGTCCGGCACAACGGTCAACCCGCCCCCCGCCAAGCCGGCGCTCACCGTTCCGGCGAGCTCGAGCACGGGCAGCTACACGGTCTCCTGGACCAAGCCCTCGGGCGCGACCCGCTTCGAGCTCCAGGAGAAGGCCGGATCGGGCAACTGGAGCGGCGCCTACTCGGGCGGGGACGGTTCCAAGTCCTTTTCCGGAAAGGGCACCGGGGGCTACTCCTACCGCGTGCGGGCCTGCAAAGGGCAGACGAACTGCAGCGGCTGGTCCGCCACCGGGACCGTTCGCGTCGCCGTGCTGTCCGCAACCCTCACGATCAGCCCCAATCCCGCACCGGGGGGCAACTACACCGTGAGCTGGACGGGCACGGGCAGCGAGCTGCTGGAGAGCTTCAACAACGGCGCGGCGACCAACACCCACTCCGTCTCCGGCACCAGCAAGGCGTTCAGCAACAAAGCGCCCGGCAGCTACGCCTACACCTTGCGGCTGTGCTTCTCCCTGCTGGGCGCCAACACCTGCGTGCCGGTGAGCCAACCGGCCACCGTGACGGTGCCCGCGCCAAAACCCACCGGAACCATCTCGGCCAGCCCTTCGCCCTGCACCATTCCCGCAGGCGGGACGCGTTGCTCGACCACGGTGACCTGGTCCACGCAGAACGCCACCAAGCCCTGCGTGTACCTCAAGGGGTCCCGGACGAAGTTCGCCTGCGGCAAGAGCGGCTCCAAGGTCGCGCCCTGGATCAACGCAGCGGGACGAACCCTGGAGCTCAAGAACGGCGGCACCTACTCAGCCGCCACCCTGGCCAGCGTCTTCGTCAAGGGCGTTCCGGCGCCCCCGCCCGCACCGACGGTCACCGCCTCCTTCGACGTGAATGAAGTCAAGCTGGGCGGCAGCGCCGACCTGTCCTGGTCGTCAACGAACGCCACAAGCTGCTCCGGCTCGCCCGGCATCGGCTCCACCGACCCGTCCGGGTCCGCCGCCTTCACGCCGAGCGCGGTGGGCAACTTCAGCGTCACGGTGACCTGCACGGGGGACGGCGGCAGCGGCAGCGCCACGGCGAAGGTGCATGTCGTGGACGTTCCCGACGCGCCGGCGAAACCCACGGTGACCGCATCGGGAAGCACCAAGCTGGCCGTCTCCTGGACGGCGCCGAAGACCAACGGCGCGGCGATCACCGGCTACCAAGTGCGCCACCGCATCAACGGCAACATGGCCGATTGGGGCAGCCCGGCCGGCGCGGGGACCAGCACATCCAAGACGCTAACCGGCCTCACGGCCAACACCGCCTACCAAGTGCAGGTCCGCGCCGGGAACCGATTGGGCCAAGGGGGGTGGTCGATGCCAGCGGACGGCAGCACCCCGGCGGAACCGCCGCCGACCCCGGCCTCGTTCACCGTCCCGGCCAGCGACGCCGACGGCA
>VYDB01000097.1:0-3650 GCA_009843635.1 Gammaproteobacteria bacterium | reverse complement strand
CCTACGTCTATCAGGTGCAAAGCTGCATCCACATCGGCACGCCGGTCGGCTGGGTCTGCACCCCGCTGGTTGCGTCGCAGCTGACGGTGACCGTGGCCCGGTCGCTGGCGCCGCCGACCCTGGGCATCGCGCCGGACCCCGCTCCCGGCGGCGACTACCGGGTGTCCTGGACGGCATCGAAGGACGCCACGGGCTACATGCTTCAGGAACGCACGGACGGCGGCGACTGGTCGGACGTGACGGGCGTCACCGGCCGGTTCAAGGACATCTCCAACCCAAGCGCCGCGGTGTACGGCTACCAGGTCAAGGCCTGCGACGATGACGGCAAATGCGGCTCCTGGAGCGTCGAGGCCACCGTGCGGGTGCCCCCGGCAGCGCCGACCGTCTCCGGGGAATGCAAGGACGGCAGCTACGAGCTGTCCTGGCCCGAAGTGACGGGCGCGGCCACCTACGTCGTTGAGCAGCGCGAGGGCACCGACGAATGGACCGAGGCCCACAACGGCTCCGGCAACAAGAAGGCGCTCAGCCTAACCACCGGCGCGAGCTACTCGTTCCGCGCCAAGGCCTGCGCGGCGGACGACAACTGCAGCGATTGGGGCGCGACCCTGGCAGAGACCGCGCCGGACTGCACTGGACCGAACGTGCCCGAAGGCCTGCGCCTCGAAGCCACGGGATCGGACGACTACAGCATTAAGTGGGACGCCGTCAGCGGCACCGACATCAGCTACGTGCTTGAGCAGAAACGCGGTTCCGAGGATTGGGAACCCGAGCCCGCCACCGCCGGGTTCTTCGTGTCATATTCGGACCAAGCCGCCGGCAACTACCGCTACCGTCTGCGGGCGCTTTCCGGTTCGAGCCAGTGGAGCGGCTACACGACGGAATTGGAGGTGACGGTTCCGATCCCCCCTCCGGCGCCGGCCAACCTGACGGTCTCCGAACCAAACGCGAACCGCGACTTCAAGGTCTCCTGGGATGCGGTGTCCTGGACGGACGCCAGCTACCGGCTAAGGGAGTTCCACGCCGGGCAAGTGGATGTGACCTCCCTGTCGGACGAGTCCAAGACCTTCACCAGCAAACCGCCCGGCACCTACGAATACCGGGTCAGGACCTGCGCCCCCGCCAGCAACTGCGGCAGCTACAGCGCCGCCGAGTCCGTGACGGTGCGGCCCGACGCGCCGGCAACGCCAACATTGGCCTGCGACGGCGGCAGCCACAGCCTGTCCTGGCCGGAGGTGCTTGGCGCGATCGGCTACATGGTTCAGCAACGCGAAGGCCAAGGCGACTGGGACCCCGCCTACAGCGTCCAGGACAACTCGGACGCGCCCACCCTCACCGTGGGCACCGAGTACGGCTTCCAAGTCAAGGCCTGCGCCGCCGCCGACAACTGCGGCAATTGGAGCGCCATCGCCACGGCCACGGCGCCCGACTGCACCAAGCCCGGCGTGCCGGGCGGCCTGGCCATCACCCCCACCGGCCCGGACAGCTACAAGGTGGCCTGGAACGCGGCCTCCGGCACCGCGCACACCTACCAACTCCAGGAGCGCATCGGCGCGGGGAATTGGCGGAACGCCCAAAGCGGCACCAGCCGGGAAAAGACGTTCATGGGCAAGGCCAACGGCACCTACAGCTACCAAGTGCGCGCCTGCCCGCAGTCCGGCGAGTGCGGCGACCACTCCGCGCCGCTGTCCATCACCGTGCCCATCCCGCCGCCCGTCCCCTCCGGGCTGGCGGCCACCGCCCCCGACTCGAACGGCGACTACACCGTCACTTGGAACCCCGTCACTTGGGGCGGCACCGTGGCCTACGCGCTCGAGGAGCAGCCCGCGGGCGGCGTCTGGACGGAGGTCCACAACGCCGCCGCGGCCACCTTCGCGGCAACCGGCAAGGCCAACGGCAGCTACGCCTACCGGGTGCGCGCCTGCGCGGGCGGCGCCTGCGGCGGCTGGAGCGGCCCGCTGACCGTGTCCGTCACGGCTGCCAAGGCGGCAGCGGTGGAGACCCCGCCCGCCCCTTACGCCGCCCTGCCCTCGCTGGTGACGGCGGCGGAGATCAAGGCCACCGATGCCGCCGGCGCCGTCGCCGGGGCCTTCCGGGTCACCGAGTCCGGCGCGGCCAGCTACCGCATCCCCTTGTACGCCACCCCCGGCACCGCCGGGACCACGCCTGAGCTGGCGCTGGCCTACAACTCCCAGGCGGGCAACGGCATCGCCGGGCTCGGCTGGACCCTGGAGGGCGGCTCCGCCATCACCCGCTGCCGCGCCACCCGCCACCAGGACGGCGCGGCCAGGCCGATCCAGTGGAACGCTGCCGACCGGTTCTGCCTGGACGGCCAGCGGCTGGTGCTGGAGAGCGGCACCTACGGCTCCCCCGGCTCCACCTACCGCACCGAGATCGACGCCTTCGCAACGGTCAAGGCGGTCGGCGGCACGGCGGGGCACCCGGACCACTTCGAGGTGCGCCGCAAGGACGGCTCGGTGAGCCACTACGGCAACGTGCCCGGCAGCGCCTTCAAGGACGCCAAGCGCAGGAACGGCAGCGGCCGGACGCTGACCTGGGCGCTCAAGCGCTTTACGGACAGCGTCGGCAACCCCGTCTGGCACATCTACTCGGGCGGCGCCAACAGCCACCGGCTCGCGGAAGTGCGCTACGCCTACGGGTCCAAGCGGGGCATCAACGACCACCATGCGGCCGTCAAGCTCATCTACCAGGACCGCAACGACGACACCACCGGCTACGTGGCCGGCCACAAGTTCACCAGCGGCAAGCGCCTCGCCAAGGCGCAGACCCTCAGCCACGACGGCACGGCGCTCAAGGCGGTGCGCGAGCTGCGGCTGGCCTACGGCGGCATGGGCGGCAACAAGGTGTCGCGCCTGACCTCCATCACCGAGTGCGCGGGCGACGGCGCAACGGCGGCCTGCAAGCCGGCGACCACGTTCACATGGCCCGCCAACGCGGCCGGCTTCAAGGCGGCGAGCGGCTCGGCGAACCTGACCCCGCGCAAGGACCGGGGCGTGCTCAGCCACCACCCGGCGGACATCAACGGCGACGGCATGATGGACCTCGCGTGGGTGGAGTGGGACGTGGACGGCAGCGACACCGACCACCACCTCAAGTACGCGCTCTCCGACGGCTCGATGCTCAAGCCGGCCCTGTTCAGCAACGGCGCATCCTCCATCGAGCACATGGAGGACGTGGGCCGGTCGTGGGCCAACGTGCTGGCGCGGCCCATCGACTACAACGGCGACGGGCGGACCGACGTGGCGGTCTGGCGGGCCCGCGACCCGGTGTGGCGCGTGCACCTGTCGGTGCCGACCGTCGTCGGCGGCTGGCGGCTGGACTCGGCGACGGTGGAGACCCCGGTCACCGACCGCTTCGCCGAGTTCACCGACCTCAACGGCGACGGGCTGGCGGACGCCGCATACGGCCGGGGCGCGACCATCCGCGCACGGCACCTGGAGCGGGACACGGCGCAGCCGGACACCTCCAGCCAGCCCTACAAGTTCGGGGATGAGGCGACGCTGCACACCGTCGCGCCCAACTCCCGGACGTTCGGCCAGCTGACCCCGACGGCTTCCACGGGAATCTGGGCGGGCAGCCACGACTTCAACGGCGACGGCCGGGCGGACTTCATCGCCCGGACCCGGTTCGAA
>VYDB01000074.1 GCA_009843635.1 Gammaproteobacteria bacterium | reverse complement strand
TCAAATCACGGCGAAAATCGCTTGAGTCCGGTCGAGTTGCGGAAGTCGGGCTAGTGGACGTTGGCAAGTTCGTGCCGAATCTGGCCGTCACTACCTTCTCCGCAGGCCACACTTCCTCCGCCAACCCGTTCATTCGCGGCATCGGCACCCAGGATCATTTGATCACTACCGATCCGGGCATCGGCGTCTATGTGGATGGTGTGTACCTGGGCCGTCAAGTTGGCCAACACTGGAACCTGTCCAACATCGAGCGCGTCGAAGTGCTGCGCGGCCCCCAAGGCACCCTCTATGGCCGCAACGCGATCGGCGGCGCCGTCAACATCATCACCACGGCCCCGGGTTCGGCGCCTGGGGCCCGCATTGGCGCGCAAGTCGGCAGCCGGGGCCGAGTCAACGCGGACTTCCACGGCGATGCCAACCTGGGCGATGGCTTGGCCGCCACCCTGTCCTTCGGCATTCAGCGGCGGGGCGGCATCGGCACCTTCCGCAATCTGCCGGATGCAGACGTTGAGGTGGGAGAGACGCGGGATCTCTTCGGACGCCTGAAGCTGGCTTGGCAACCTTCGCCTACGTTCGGGTTGACCCTGGCCGCCGACGCCAACGACGGCGGCAACGGCCTGAATCCCTACACCACGCTGATCGACGAAGTGCCAAACGGTGCGGTGTACGCGGCGGGCTATCGCAACAGCGACCTGGCCGTTGATCCCTACGACAACAACACCGGGCAAGCCGATCAGCTCCGGGTCACCAACGCAGCGAGAGGGCTTTCGGCCACCGCTGAGTGGGCGTTTGCCGACCGCTGGACCGCCAAGGCCATTGGCAGCGTCCGGCGTTCCAAGTACCGGGCGGGCCTCGATGACGACGGCTTCCTCGACGACTTCCTGTCGTTCCCCGAGCAGGGCGAGGCGGACCAAGCCTCCATTGAGGCGCAACTGCACGGCGACTTCGACGCATGGCACCTAGTTGCCGGTTTCCTCCACTTCAGCGAGGACGGCGCCAACCTTCAAGACCCGACCGTGTTTCTCGGCGCAGAAGGCCGATTCGAGTTGTCTCAGGAGGTCGATAGCACGGCGCTATTCTTCAATGGGAGCCGCGAGTTGGGAAGCCGCTGGCGCCTCTCCGGGGGCTTGCGGGCCACTCGCGATGAAAAGCGGGCAACCACCGACGTGGGCACTGGAGCCGTTTCCGCAGAGCGCCGCTGGCGGGAGACCAGTTGGGACTTCGCCATCCACTACGCCGGCTCCGACCGGCTGAGCGCCTACGGCACCCTGCAAAACGGCTACCAGTCCGGCCAGTTCCCGGCCCGACCCTACTGCCTGTTCGGCGACCCTGCCTGCTTCACGGCCAGCGACAACATCACCGCCCTGAACGCGGAGGCGGGGCTTAAGGGCCAGCCTTGGGATGGCTGGGAACTGAGCGCGGCGGTCTTCCACACCCGCTACGAGGACCTGCCCTACCAAGTGAGCACCACCGTGGGGGAAGGGTTCAACACCGTCAATCTGATCGTCGAGCAGGAGACCACCGGGGTCGAATGGGAAAGCTCGATGCACCTCACCAGGGCGCTGCGGCTGCACGTCACACTTGGCTACCTGGACGTGAAGGTCGCCCGCCAACAAGGGGTGCGGCCGGTCGCGCCGCTGACCCCGGAACTCACCCTCTCGATCAGCCCGGAGTACCGGCAGACACTGGCCAACGGTGGCGAATTCGCGGCCCGGCTCGACTACTCCTACCGGGACGGCATGTGGGGCGAGCCGAGTTCCGACCCCGCCCGGCTAACCCGCATCCGCAGCCGCGCCCTGCTGAACTTCCACCTTGGCTACACCGCCCCCGGCGGCACCTGGAACGCTGCGCTATACGGACGCAACGCAGGCGATGATCGCTACGACCACGCCCGCCTCAACACCGGCGACTACCTGCTGCGCATACTCAGCAACGACGCCAGCGAGTTTGGGCTGAGGGTGCAGAAGCAGCTTTGAGCGGCCCGCGAAGTTTCGCTGGCGCGAAACACCTGTAAAAGCAGGCAGCCTTGCTAGTCGAACAAGTCGGCAAAAAAGCCGAGGATGGTCATCAGTGCCGACAGGTACCAAGGCTGCTGCACCAGCTCGATGATGGTGCCGTCGGGGTCGTAAAACAGGATGATGCGGCTCGACGAGTCCGGTCCGGAACAACAGGGGGTGATCTCGGAAACGAACGCCACGCCCTCGGCCCTGAGCAGGGCGACGTCCCCTTCGATGTCGGTGGTGGCAAAAGCCATGCGGTGAATGCCTAGGTGGTTTACCGGGATGGGGTAGGGCGGCCGGGGATCAAAGGGTTCGAGCCACTGCGTCAATTCGATCTGCGAGCCGTCCTCCACGTGGGTCATCAGCGCTCCCCGGATGCGGAACGGACGCTCAAACCCCAGCGCCCGAGCAACTGCCGCGCTGTCGGTGGCAGGCCGTTCCATCGACACCCGGTAGCCGAGCATTTCGTACCATGCCCGGGAGCGCTCGAAGTCACTAACGTTGATGTGCACCGGCCCGAGCGCCACGATGTGCGGGGCTGGCGTATCGGCGGGGTCACCGTCTATTTCGGCCAGTTCGTAGAAAGTGCCGTCCGGATCGGAGAAAACCGCGAACCGCCTCCCGTCACTGCGCTGCGTCGGGCCGGACAGGAAAGTGACCCCATTGGCGGACATGTGGGCGTGGGCGCTGTCCAGGTCCGTGGTGTGCATCACCGCCCGGGCCATGCCGAGCCGGTTCAGGGCCTCATAAGGCGGGGAGTCGTCACGGGGAATGGTGAACTCGATGAGATCGATCACGCCGCCGCTGAACAAACCCAGCCCGATCAGCTCGCCATGCAGCAGGTATCCGCCTGCCTCGCCGCCCTGGGCGCCATCGTACTCGGTGGGCGTGGCAACGCCGATGGCCCTGGCCATGGCTTGGGTGTTGGCGTCCGGAAAGCCGGACAGGGTTTCAAAGCCAAGGGCACCGTAGAACGCCCGCGCGGCCTCGAAGTCGCTCACGTTGGTGTTGAAGTGAACCCGGGCCTGAACGCTCAGGGTGGGAGAGGTCTCTTGGGCCGCGGCCTGCTCGCTGGCGAACGCAACCTGACCCCCGAGGCACACCGAACACAACAGCAGGCAACTTGCGCGCAGCACTTTCATCATCCGCTGATTAGGCCGGGGCACAGACTTTAGCGCGCTGGGTGATCAACACGAGGCTGATCGCCGCCAACACCGCATGGCCGATCATGCCGCCCACCTGATCGCCAGCCACGGCCAGCGAGAGGGTCAGGCCGACGTGAAAGGTCGCCAGCAGTCCGAGCGCCACGGTCACCGCCGCCAGATCGTTGCGGCGCGGCCACACCCACAGCGAGACGCTGGCCATGGCCAGCGCCGCAAAACCGTAGTGCATGGACCACTGGGCACCCTGGCCAGCCGCGGAGATGCCCTCCGGGCCGCCGATCAGCGCCACGGCCGCCATGGTTTCCATCAGCAGGTGCGCAATTAGCAGAACCACAAAAAGAACTCGCATATCCCCTCCTTGTTCACGTGGTTTGAGTCGTTTGGCGCACTAGGCCGGGCTCCGGCCTTCGCTGGCGCTTTCTTGATGCCTTCCGGTTCATGGCGTTTGCTCTCACTACCCTGGTGCCCGCCACCCGATCATGCAGGCAGCGACGCGACTTCCCGAATATCGGCAACAGATCCAACAGCGGCAGCACCAAGAGCGGTGGGTAGATAACAACAAACAGAAGCGGAAAAAAAGGTGCCCGCAGGCAGATCAGCTTCCAGAACGAGGCTGGCTTCAAAGCGTCCGCCCGAACTACGGCAATGCCGAACAGGCGCTTGCCGAGGGTCTGCCCAGTTCGGGCGAGCCCATAACCGTTCAGAACCAGGTAGCTCATCACCGCCAATGCCAACACCCACCAGATCCACCAGGTGCTGGTGAAGTCCTCGGGATCCTCCATGACCTCGAATGCCATCACCAGAAACACCGTCAAGCTTGGAACCAGCACTGCATCCACAGCGGTGGCACCCAAACGTCGCCAACGTCCGGCAAGGATTTGCCGATCAATCATGAGGTACATCCAGGGATTCGCTGGGTTCATGGGAGGGCTGCACCTGAAACAGCAGAAAGGCATTGCCGGCGCGCTGCTGGCCCACGTATCGGTAGCCTGCCGTAACCATCAGCAAGTCGTCCGCCAGCATGGCGCCGTGCGCATCGAAAGCCCCGCCCTTGGCACGCACACCGTTGACCGCCGAGTATTCTCGCCACGCATCGTGCTCCCACAGCAACGCCCCGGAGGTGGCCTCATGGACCATGAGATAGCCATCCATGCTGCCCGACACAACGATGTCGTTGGCGGCCACGGCGGCGGCTGAGAGGCCAAAAACGCACTCGCGGTCGCTGCAGCGCGACTCGCGCCTGTGCGACCAGCGCACCGCGCCGGTTTCCGTATCGAGCGCGTACAGCCCGGGAGCTGGCTTCCCCGGCGCCGGAAACCCCACCAGCGCCTTGTCGCTCACCGGCACGAACGCCAAACCTTGGCGTTCGTTCACCGCAAGCCCCCAGTGGACGCCGCCGATGATGCCGCCACGCCCCAGCTTGCGGGTCCAGACCCGCTCACCGGTATCCGGATCAACCGCGTGCACGTCCGCTGACTTCTGGCCGGCGAGCAGCAGAGGCCTGCCGGAGCGCGTGCGCGTCAGCACCACCGGTGCGCCGAAATCCACGTCGGGCCCCATGGGATCCGGGCAGTTGGGGTGGTTCAGGGCGGCGATGTTGCAGGCCGCGGTGTATGCGTCGTTGGCCGTGAACTGACGCACCCAGGCGATTTCGCCGGATTGGGCGCTTACGGCGAACAGCGCATCGCTCGTGTCGGTGGTGGGATGCGAAAAGTTCTGCCCGGTGCCGAAGTACAGGCGGCCACGCTCGGCATCGTAGGCGGGCGCGGCCCACACGGACGCCCCGCTGGGGCCGTGTTTCTCGACCAGCAGGAAATGGCGCCCGGTCTGCTCGGCCGGCTGCTCGATGGTGGGCAGATACCAAAGCGCGGCGCCGGTCGCCAGGTCGAATGCCGCCAGCCCTCCGCTGGTGACGCAACAGCCGTACAGCGGGTTCACCGCCAACGCCACCTCCATGGATGACACGGGCACGTACACCAAGTTGCCGACTACCACGGGCGACCCGGAGTACCAAGGCACCGGTTCCTGGCTGACCTTGGCGGTCCAGACGACGGTTCCGGTGCCGGCGTCAACCGCAAACACGCCGGCCGTGCGATCGTTGAAGATCAGCAGGTCCCGGTTCCCGACCTTGGAGTGCAGAATGGCGCTGGCGATCTCCGCGTCATGGGGATACAACCAGCGCTCGCAGCCGGTTTCCCGATCCAGCGCAACCAGCCCGCGGCCGGAATCCCCGACCACGATGGTGTCCTCGGTCACGAGGGGATAGAACCTTGGGGTTTCCCCCGCAAGACCGTACACCCATTTGAGCAGGGCTATTCAAAAGTCCTGACGGCGGTTGGCTGAGGTTTCCGGTTGGTTTT
>VYDB01000016.1 GCA_009843635.1 Gammaproteobacteria bacterium | reverse complement strand
CTCCGGGACCCGCAGGGGAAAAACTAACAGATAAGGGCGTCCCGCCCTCGATTAGGCCGTTGGATTGCGCCTCCCGCCGCGACAAAAGCTCGCGCAACGCTGCGGACTCCAACTCCTCAGCGTCCATGCGCTGACGCAGCAGGTTGACGCCGTGCTGCTCGTCTGTGAGCGAGATTGAGGACTTGACTGTCACGAATGCCTCCTTGCCGCTACGGTAATTCTGCGTGCCACCGGGGTCAACGCCTGCTTTGTGCTCTGAACGCGGCAGCGGGACGCCCGTTGACGGCATCGAGCGCATCCCTGTAAGTTGGACCATACCCGCCGCCAAGCCCTACGGGCGGCGGACGCGGCTCGATTCAACCTGCAACGGGAGCCCATTCTCATGAGATTTTTAGTTCTTGCCATTGCCCTGCTGACCGCTGCCTGCGGCACGGAAAGCACGCCTGACACCAGCCCACCCGCCGAGGCCATCCCGGAACCGGCAGAGGCAATCCCAGCACCGGAACCGGCAAGCGCCGAGCTATGCACCGACATGGGGCCGCAAACGCCGCGCGACATCGCCAGCGCGATGGGCTTGAACACGGAAGCGTTCCCCTTGGCGCCACCGGCCAGCGGGATGAACCTGTGCAACATCCATACGCACACCAACGCCGAACACAAGGGGCCGGGATTCAGCCTGTTCGTCAGCGACGCCGATGACGGCGGCTACGCCTGCAACGAAACGCCAGACCTCAGCGAGGCCGAGCTGTCGCCAGCGCCAGGCGCCTACGAAGGCGTGAAGCCCGGCGACACCATCGAAGTGCATTGGGTGCACACGTCCTGCGACGCATCGCCAGGCGAAGGGCTCGGCGCCTGCGTCCCGGAGGCCTGCAGCGACCCGCTCCTGCGGGTGGAGGCGCAAGCGTTCCTGGTGGTTAACGATCCCGAAGCCCTCGACTTCACCACCATGACCTACGACGGGAACATGGTTGAAGGCTTGCACCAAGCGAAATCGATCCCGTCGCAAACCGGCGAGCCCGTGCTGTTCCGAGGCTCGACCACCGGGCCGTCGTACAACCAGAGCACCTGCTCCCCGGCCCGCGTGACCTGGAACGTGAGGCCGCAGTGCGCCAAGCTCGACATCAACTCACTGCACCGCTGGGCCGAGCAGGGAAATGTGTTCAACGAAACCCACTCGCATGGGGTTCGGCAGTTGGTGACGGCGGTGGAGTTGTTGTCGCCGATTGAGTGATGTGGTGTTTGGGAGGGAAACCGTTGAGCGATTTGCCGTCAAGCTAGGGCGAATTGAATACGGCTTAAGAGAGGCTGTACACCTCAACATATGACGCTACTCTACTACGAATCCGTGTTTTCCGCTCTGAACCTTCATAGAAGAGGTACGCGTGAGAGTCCGCACAAGGTTGCGATGCTTTTGGCGGTGACGGATTTGATCGAGAAAGAAACACTAACTGACAACAACATCGAGTATTCCGATCCCTTGATAAGAGCGTTTACGGAGCGCTTTAGGGAGCTGCGAATGGAGGGAGATAGCCCAAGGCCAATCTACCCGTACTTCCATCTACGCAGCGAAGGCTTCTGGCACCATCGGCTCAAGCCCGGACAGCGCGAGTCGTACAGCGAGCTAACCACTGTCACCAGCCGCAGCCAAGTCGAACAGCATATCGCATATGCGTATTTGGACGATGAGTTGTTTGAACTCTTGAACAACCATACTGTGCGCGAGCTGTTGCGATCCGCTCTGTTGGAAAACATGGCGATAACGCCTGAAGAGAGACAATCGCGGCTGCAAGTGAGGGGTTGGGATTGGCTTGAATGTGAAGCGTGCGTTCAAGACTATTTCGATATGCTAGGCAAGGAGCTACGCGGCGAACGTTATAACAAAACAGGGCATCGGCGGGCGCTGAGGAACAAACTCCGAAATCGCCCCGATGGTGCAGTGGAGCGAAAACACCAGAACATCAGCGCCATCTTGGTCGGGCTTGGGTTTACTTACATTTCTGGATACAAGCCGCTGTTCAACTATCAGTCTCAGTTGCGAGATGTAGTCCTCGCGCATCTGGCCGGAAAGCAAAGCGATTTGAAGCGGATCAATACTTTGCGCGACATCGAACGCGCTCCATACACTGCGAACTGGGATAAAGTGCTGGATCAAGATCTACCAGATCGCATACCAGTAATAACGCCGCCTGACCGTAAGTACTTAGCGCGCCACGTCAACTATTCTCAACGGGAGGCGGAGAATCGAGCACTAGGTGAATCAGGAGAAAAGTTCGTTTTGGAATTCGAGAAGTTTCATCTAAGACGGGCCGGACGTGAAGACTTGGCGGAAGACGTAGAATGGAGCAGCAAGGAGCAAGGCGATGGGCTTGGCTATGACGTACGTTCCTTCCCAATAGGAGACGACGGCGTCGCGAGGGAGGAAGAGATGTTCATAGAGGTTAAGACCACCAATAGCGGAAAGTACCAGCCCTTCTACATCAGCCAGAACGAAGTTGAATTTTCACGGGAATTTACTCGACAGTACAGTCTCTATCGTGTGTATGACTTTAGGAAGCGCGGCCGCCGCCTCTACCGAATGCCGGGCCAGGTCGAAGACCATGTGCGCTTGAATCCTGTACTTTATCGGGCGGGGTTCGGATAGCTTCCACGGCAATTGCGAAACAGTTCTGAGCTGGCATCTCTGTGCCGCAGGAGCCTGCCTAGCTTAAGCCGCCGTCGAGAGTCTTCCGGCATGCCGCAAGCCTTGGCGAATGTGTCTAGTGTAATGTGCCAACGGTTCCATCGGTGCGCGACCTTGACAGCCTCGCGCAGCCCCTCGGCGCCGATTTCGTGCAACGTGTTCATTTGTTTTTCCTTATGCTACTTCCAAACTTTCATCCATATCGTCAACCGACGACACACGCTTAAGGGCGTTCGTCCGCGAGAGCTGATGCAATGTCGGTTTGGGCGAAGTCGTCTCCCTTGAATAGAAGCGGTTCGCCGGTCGCTTCGGCGAGTGCGTAGGCAAAGCAGTCGCCGAAATTGAGCGCTGCTGGATGATTGCCCTTTCCGAAACGCCGCCAAGCGCGCCGAGCCGCAACAAAGTGCTCTTCCGTCACTGGCGCCAGCCTTATGTCGGCAGCCTCCATGAATGCATCGAGTTCGTCTCCAGCAGCAACGCCACCGCGACCTTCTACGACCATGGAGGCCTCCAGCGCGTTTGCCGCCGACATCCGGGAGGAGGGGGCCGTCGCGATTGCCCGCTCGAACAGCGCTGCGTCCGGCTCCTGATAGAGGATGGCAAGCAGGGCCGAACTATCAATGATCAAGACGGCAATCCCCGGTCGTCGTAGAGAACGTCACCGTGCTCTATCGCGGATGGGCCGGGACCGAGCAGACGAGCGCAGCGTTCGGCTATGCCGCGCATGTGCCGGAGGCGCTTCTCCACGCCGCGGGCTCGGCGCTCCCGCTCGAGACGCTCGCGCAGCGCGATCGTGATTGCGCCGGTCATAGTGTCGCCGGTTAGGTGCGCAAGCTCGCTGGCGAGCTGGCAGGTTTCGTCGTTTTTGATGTTGAGTCCCATGACGTTTAGCAGGTAGAAGATAGATTGGCCTTCTACCCTAACGCGTGGATTGATTTCGGGCAAGCCACCTTGGTGCGTTGTCAGGGCGTTTCAGAAGGCCCCATTGCGTGGGCTGCAGGGTTGATTGACAATGAAGTGAGTACGCACGGGACACGGGTTGGATCGTCCATTCCCGTAGCCTCTCGCCCCCATCGCTCGTGCGGATCGAATAGAGGATCCCATGCTGAAGATCTATCACGTCAAGAACACCCGCGGCTTTCGCCCCATCTGGTTCTGCGAGGAGCGCGGGCTGCCCTACGAGGTCGAGGTTGTCGATTTCTCCACCGAGTTTCGGTCGAGCCGGGAATGGCGGGCACTCAGCCCGACCGGCAAGGTTCCGGTGATGACCGACGGGAACTTCACGATGTTCGAATCCGGGGCCATGGTGGACTTCCTTGTCGAGTGCTACGGCGGAGGAGATTTGGTGCCCGCGCCGGGCACGGCAGACAGTGCGCTCTGTCGACAGTGGTGCTGGTTTGGGGAATCCACCTTTGCGCGCTCACTTGGCGGATTGATCAATCACCACCGCATCGCGCCGGAGGGCAGAACCGTCCCGTTTGTGCTCGAAGACTACTGGGCAAAGACACGCCAGTGTCTCGATGCGCTCGAAGGCGCTCTCACCGAAGCCGACTACCTCGTCGCGAACACGTTCGGGATCGCGGACATCATGATCGGCTATACCCTGGCCCTCGCGAACCACCACGGTGTGGTATCAGAGCACTACCCCAACAGCCGGGCCTATTTCGCACGCCTGCGCGAGCGGCCGGGGTTCCAAGCAGCGAGTGCCGCTGGCTGAGGCAGCCCTGGCCAAGACTCCGGTGGCGGCACGTTGCGCCTGACACCTCGCGTCGAGACAAGGTGTGTCGAGGGCGCTGGACTAGACTAGGATACCAACCATGCCCACCACACCACCCAACGCTAGAGTGTCGGCACCGCTCGCGAGATTTCCCAAGGCGAGCGCATATCCCATTGAATGGATCATGGAAAATGAAATGGGCCCCAACGTCCTCTGGCTGACTGAGTTTCTGTGCGAAGCCATGGATTTGCGGCCCGGGATGCGCGTCCTCGATTTGGGATGTGGAAAAACGGTCAGCTCGGTCTTTCTTGCCCGCGAGTTTGGGGTGCAGGTTTGGGCCACTGACCTCTGGATTTCGGCGTCAGACAACGCCACGCGAATTGCCCGTCAAGGGATGAGCGAGAGCGTGTTTCCCATTCACGCTGACGCCAGAAATCTGCCCTTCGCGAACGAGTTCTTCGACGCAATCGTGTCAATTGATGCATTCGAGTACTTCGGCACTGACGCCACGTTTCTTCCAGCGATCAGCCAATACTTGGTGCCGGGAGGCCAGATCGGGATAGTGAATGCTGGGGTTCTACAGGAAATAGAGGAGTTGCCCCCGGAGTGGCCTTCGGAATTCAGTTCCTTTCATTCTGCGGACTGGTGGCGCCATCACTGGACACTCCCAAGATGCGTCGAGGTGGAGTGCGCGGATGAGCTGCCGGGCGGTCGCGATCTCTGGCTCCTCTGGCACCAGATCACCGGCGCTTCTGGTGACGAATATCTAACCTCCAGCGCCGGCGAGAACCTTGGCTTTCATCGGGTCGTAGCACGTAGAAAGTGACCTAATGAAACAAACCCCAACCTCCTGATGGCAAGCAGATTCCAACGGCCCAATCGAGGGCGGGACGCCCTTATCTGTTAGTTTTTCCCCTGCGGGTCCCGGAGGCGGGATCGTCAAGTCAGGGCGCACCCATCTGATGGACGCGACGCCGGTGCGGCTGGGGCAGGAGTTCGGCGGATATGCGGCCCAGGTGGCGAAGGGGATTGAGCGGGTGGAGCGGGCATCGGAGGAAATGGCGGAAGTGGCGCTGGGGGGGACCGCAACCGGGAGCGGCATCAACACGCACCCGGAGTTTGCGGGGAAGACGATGGCGAAGGTCGCGGAGCGGTATGGCATCGAGTTCCGCGAGGCCGAGAACCACTTCGAGGCCCAGGGGGCGAAGGACGCGTGCGTGTCGCTCGCCGGAGCTTTGAACACCGTGGCGGCGAGCCTCATGAAGATCGCGGACGACATCCGCTGGTTGGCGAGCGGGCCCACCTCGGGGATTTCGGAGATCCAACTTCCGGCGTTGCAGCCGGGGAGCTCGATCATGCCGGGCAAAGTGAATCCGGTGATCTGCGAGGCGCTGATGATGGTGTGCGCGCGGGTGGCCGGGAACACCACGACGGTCACTATCGGAGGCCAGCGCGGGAACTTCGAACTGAACGTGATGATGCCGGTGATGGCCGATGCGCTCCTGGAGTCGATCACCCTGCTGGCGCACGGCTCGGCGGTGTTCACGGAGCGTTGCGTCGCGGGGATCACGGCGCGGCCGGAGCGGGCACGCGAACTGCTCGAACGGAATCCGTCGATCGCGACGGCGCTGAACGCGTACATCGGGTACGACAAGGCGGCGGTGGTGGCGAAGAAGGCGGCGAGCGAGGGTCGGTCGGTGCGGGACGTGGTTGAGGAGATGGGGCTAGTTGCGCCGGAGCAGTTGGACGACGCGCTCGACGTGCGCGGGATGACCGAGCCGGGGATACCGGGGAAGGGCTGACGGCGCGCTCAGTGACAAATTGCTGAAACTCAGCGGTCTAATCGCATAGGGAGACCGGTGAGGGGGGCGGACCGCTGGAAACGAGTCTTTCGACGAGAGCGGGAAGCGCCCTCGGCGCGAACTGTTCGCCGGTGGCGGCCTTCAGTTCGGCTATTGACCACCAGCGGTATTCTTGGAAGTTCCCGACTTGGCTAGGTTCCGGGTTGTTGTGCGTGGATGGTTCGAATCGCCGTGCGCTTACAAGGTAGATTTCCTCGTGCTGCTCAATGACCTGGGCGTTTTCGTGAAAACCGCGTTCGAACTGGTGAGCACGATGCCATATCAAGGTGGGCTTGCTCGTCAAGGCCAAGCCCGTTTCTTCCCACAGCTCCCGGCGCAACGCCTCTATCGGAGTTTCGTGCGGCTCGACTCCGCCGCCCGGCAACAGCCAGAAGTCACTTTGGCGGTCGGGGTGTTGCATGCGCAAAAGCAACACGGTGTGGTCGGCCTCTGACAGGATCACAGCCCGTACGGCTTGTCGGCGTTGCGTGATAGTCATGGCGGCACCGGTCCCAGTTCCGAGGGTCGCACCGTCGCTCCCACCGATTGCGAAGCGGAAGCATGAACATGTTTTATCAAAACGTGTTGCCTTAGGGCGGAACCATACCCGTGCGGCCAGCCAACCCGCGCATCTGTCCTTGGTTCAAGCCTTTAGCTGGCCACAAAAGGCTAAGGGTCTTCGCCCGCGAGTGCGGGCGTGATGTCAGTTTGGGCGAAGTCGTCGCCTTTGAATAGAAGCGGCTCGCCGGCCGCTTCGGCGAGTGCGTAGGCAAAGCAATCGCCGAAATTGAGCGCTGCTGGATGGTTGCCCTTGCCGAAGCGCCGCCAAGCGCGCCGAGCAGCGACAAAGTGTTCTGCCGTCACTGGTGCCAGCTTTATGTCGGCGGCCTCCAGGAACGCGTCGAGTTCGTCCCCGGCAGCAACGCCGCCGCGGCCTTCGACAACCATGGAGGCCTCCAGCGCGTTTGCTACCGACATCCGGGAGGAGGAGGTTGTCGCGATCGCCTGCTCGAACAGCGCTGCGTCAGGCTCCCGATAGAGGACGGCAAGCAGAGCCGAACTATCAATGATCAAGACGGCAATCCCCGGTCGTCGTAGAGAACGTCGCCGTGCTCGATGGCGGATGGGCCGGGTCCGAGCAGACGAGCGCAGCGTTCGGCTATGCCGCGCATGTGCCGGAGGCGCTTCTCCACGCCGCGGGCTCGGCGCTCCCGCTCGAGACGCTCGCGCAGCGCGATCGTGATTGCGCCGGTCATAGTGTCGCCGGTTAGGTGCGCAAGCTCGCTGGCGAGCTGGCAGGTTTCGTCGTTTTTGATGTTGAGTCCCATGACGTACAGCAGGTAGAAGATCGATCAGCCTTCTACCCTAACGCGTTGATCGATTTCGGGCAAGCAAACTCAACTGAGTTACGCTTGACGTAATGCATACCAAAGCTTAGGCTCGAACGTCAACAACTGAACGAGTCGAATGGGCGTTGATTGTCGGCTTTGCAGACAAGAGAACGGAGAGCTTCTACAACGGACGCAGGGTTGCCGCTTTCTCCGGCTTTGCGCGAACCGCTTCGCGCAAGCTCGACCAGCTCGACGCGGCGATCGGGCTGCGGGACTTGGCGCGACCCGGCAATCGCCTTGAAGGCCTGAAGGGCGATCGCAAGGGACAATGGAGCATACGCATCAACGATCAGTGGCGAATCTGCTTCGAATGGGCCGATGGGAGCCCCGGTCCGACGAAGGTGCAGATTGTCGACTACCACTGAGATAGGGAGATAGAACATGACACGTGAACCAATACATCCGGGCGAGACGCTGCGGGAAGACCTAGATGCGCTAGGAATGAGCGCGGCGGAGCTGGCGCGGCGGATCGAAGTGCCGGTGAACCGCATTACCCAGATCCTGAACGGTCAGCGCGCTGTTACGGGAGACACCGCCCTTCGACTGGCGAGGTTCTTCGGGACGTCGGGCGAGTTCTGGCTGAATCTGCAGAAGCTCTACGAGCTGAGATTAGCCGAACGCGAGCACGGCGACGAGATCGGGCGCCTGCCGTCAATCGGGAGCGACGGGCGGTTGGCTGCATCGGGTTGAGTCCACCATTTTTCTGGCAGCCTCCCGCTCCCATCGCTTGTGCGGACCGTGCGGAGGACCACATGGTGCTAACTGACGACTATCCGAACGTCCAGGCTTGTTTCGCTCGCCTGCGCGAGCGGCCAGCATTCCAAGTGGCGAGTGCTGCCGGCTGAGGCAGAAAACGCAGCCCGTCCTATGTGACGCTCGCGCCCTACCCCACCACTACCGCTTGAGCCCCACTGAGCACAGAACATGACGCAAATCGTAGTTGGCACAGAGAGCCCCAACCGGTTGCCCGGACTGCTCGCCATGTTTGATGAGCAATGGGGACACTTTGAAAGCCCACTTGTTGGGAATCTAGTGCCATTGGAGTGAACCCCACGGGTTGGACACGTTGTTTTCCTGATTTTGACGCGTAGGGTTGCGTTGCCGCCAGCATTATCAGTGCGCTGGGCTGCGGCGGTCACGACACCGAGCTGTTCTCGCGCTACTGGACTTTCGTCAGTTATCTACTCGTCGGTCACGCACCCGGAATCGCGGCCGGACGGTGTCTGCCACCCAGACAAGAGCTTCTCACTCGTTGTCCATGTATTCCGCTTTGAAGGCGTCGGACGGTTCGATCGGCATCCCCACGTCAACGAGCACGCCGTTGGGATCCACGCACATGAAGTGTCTTTGTCCGTACTCCTCGTCCGTGATCTGGGCCACCAGATCCTCCCGGTCCCTGAAACTCGAGTAGACAGCGTCCACGTCGTCGACCTCCAACGCCAGACTGACGCCCTTGGCAACGGCCCGAAACGCTTCAGGAATGAGCTCGTGGTCGTACCGCTGGATCCCAATCTCCAGTTGGCCGCTCGCGCCTCCCGTGAGATTGACGAACCAGTCGCTGTCGAACTCGACTTGGAAGCCCAGCAACTGACAATAGAAGTGCTTCGTCTCTTCGAGCTTCTTGGAGTAGATCACCGGAAACAACCTGGACAGTTGGATCATTTGACATCTCGTGGGTTGGTTTTAGGCAGTCGCCGCAAGGAACCGCCCTCACTAATCCAAGTGGCGTAGGTTCCCGCGGTTGCGACCGGACGCCATTGTTGCGATGCCCAGGCGGCTTCGTCAAGGCGAGGGCGCAGATCGCCCATCACCCCAACCTTATCGGGGATCAGGAAACAACCCCTTGACATGCAACTTACCATGGCCGCCTTGAACAAGGGCCCGGCCAATGGCGCCCACCAGAAGACAGGGAGATTCCAGCGATGGCAGAAGCGATTGAAGACACACCGATCCACCTGCGCGGGAATGGCCGCCCCATCAGCGAGGAGCGCACACTAACGGCGCTAAAGGTGACCGGGACCATTCCCGCCGAGCTTGATGGCCGTTTCGTGCGCAACGGCGCCAACCCCTTCACCGGATTCAGCAGCCACCCGTTCCTTGGCGACGGCATGCTGCACGGCGTCAGGATTCGTGACGGCCGCGCCGAGTGGTACCGCAACCGGTACGTGCAGACCCCCTTCATCGCCAATCCCACAACCGACCTGGACTGGGCCGTGTTGATGGACATGAAGTCGTCAAAGGCCAACACCCACGTCATCGGCCATGCCGGCAAGATCCTCGCGCTCGAGGAAGGCCACTTCCCCTATGTGGTCGATGGCGAGTTGGGCACGGTGGGCCCCACCGACTTCGACGGCGTCCTGAACGGCTCGTTCACCGCGCATCCGAAGATCTGCCCGGTCACCGGCGAGCTGCTCGCCTTCGGCTACTCGGCGATGCCGCCCTACCTGCGCTACCTGCGCGTGGCGGCGGATGGCCAATTGGTGCAGGTGGAGAACATCACGGTTGGCGGGCCGACCATGATGCACGACTTCAACGTCACCCGGAACCACGTCGTGTTCATGGACCTGCCGGCAGTGTTCAACATGGAATTGGCGATGAGGGGCGAAATGCCCTTTTGCTGGGACGACAGCTACCCGGCCCGCTTGGGCGTGATGCCGCGCAACGGCACCGACGACCAGGTGACCTGGTACGACATCAATCCCTGCTACGTCTTCCACCCCATGAATTCCTATGAGGACGGCGACGCCATCGTGCTTGACGTGCCCCGTTCCAGCCACATTTGGCGCGAATCGTCCATGGACTTTCCGCCGCCGGAACTCTGGCGGTTCACCATCGACACCGTCACCGGCAAGGTGCGCGAGGAGCAGGTGGACGACCGCATCGCCGAATTCCCCCGGGTTGCCGACAGCGTCATCGGCCTCAAGCATCGCTACGGCTACATGATGAGCCTGTCGGAGCCGGGCTTCACCGTCGACCCAATGAATGGCTCGGGCACCATTCTGAAGTACGACCGGGAGAGGGGTGCGCGTTCGGCGATCGAATTTGGAAGGGATCGCGTCTGTAGTGAGGCGGTGTTCGCCCCCGCGGCCGACCCGAAGAGCGAGGATGACGGCTACCTGATGACGTTCGTTTACGATGCCCATTCGGACAGCAGCCGCTTTGTCATCATGGACGCGGCGACCATGGACAATGAGCCGGTCGCGTCGATTGAACTGCCGCGCATTCCGAATGGCTTTCACGGCAGCTGGATTCCGGCATCCATCGCGGACTGAGGCTTATCCCTTCAGGCTCCCGAGGAACTGCAGCGCTACGTGGTGGTCTGGTGCCGGTAAGGTACTGTTCGCGACACAGATCCATGGCGCTATCAAGGAGACAATTCATGAACGACTCCGTCAAGGGAGTAGGGGCCGTGTCGATTGGGGGGATGGCGGTTGGCAGTGGCATTCAATCGGGAATTGATGCCCATCGTTTCGCCCGCGCGCGCGACTTCGTGCTGCGCAACGCGCGGCTGGTCGACCGGTATCTCTTTGCCTGCCTGTTCGAGGGCGCGTCGAACGAACCCGTGCGCGAAGCGTTGCGGGCTTATCGAAATCCGGACGGTGGATTCGGCAATGCGCTCGAGCCGGACAAGCGATGTCCAGACAGCCAACCGGTCGATGCGGAGGAGGCGCTCAAGATTCTCGATGTCGTGGATGGATTTGACGACCCGATGGTGGAGGGAGCCTGCGACTGGCTTGAACAGACCGCGGACGCGACTGGAGGCGTGCCATTTGTGTTGCCGAGTGCAAACGACTATCCCCATGCACCTTGGTGGGAAGCGCCACCTGAACCACCTCCTTCGATCAACCCGACCGGGTCGATCGTCGCAATCCTGACCAAACGAAACGTTGCCCACCCTTGGGTTGAGCGGGGCACTGAATTCTGCTGGCGAACCTTGGAGGATGAACAGACTACGGGTTTCAATGATCTGCGTTGCGCGATCGCTTTCCTGGAACAGGCAGCCGACCGCGACCGGGCAGCGGCTTCATTGGCCCGGATGCGTGACTACCTGTTCTCTTCCGACGAGATCGAATATGACCTAAGCGCCCCCGGATATGTGCACACTCCGCTCGACTGGGCGCCCGCTCCCATTGGATTCAGCCATGGCCTTTTCACCCGGGATCAGCTCATCGAGGGCCTTGCCGCCCTGGCCAACGCCCAGCGTGACGATGGCGGCTGGCCCATCAAGTGGCCGGCGATCAGCCCGGGCGTAGAACTGGAATGGCGGGGAAGAGTGACCATCGACGCATTGCTGACGCTGCGGTCATGTCATATGCGATGGCTGGCTATGGTGCAGCTTGAGTGCGAGTGATGCCGCGGGTGGCTCGTCCAGCCTTCGGCGAGAAACGAACGTGCACCAATTGACGAAACTCGAAATCTGAGCCTTCTGACCAGTGCCGCACCGACGCCGGACGACCCACCTGTAACTACCAATAGCATATTCTTCTCCATGCCCAATAGGTTGATGCCAAGAGCGTTTGCTTCCATACCTCATACGCGCTGCTCTACGAGGTAGGCACCAGGCGCAACAGCGACCCTGTTTCGTCGTGCTCGATCAGCACGTAGACAAAGCCATCACTACCCATCTCAACGTCTCGAATTCGACCGAGCTTGGTAACCAGTTTTTCCTTTTCAACAACCTCACCACCTTCAATACGAACTCGAAACAGGGTCTGCGCCCGCAAGCTGCCAACCAGCAGGTCATTCTGCCAATTGGGGAATTTGCCGCCTTCGTGAAAACTAAGGTTTGATAGTGATGGCGCCGGGGTGAAGTCGACCACAGGTGGAATCGTTTCAGAGAAAGCGAAGTCCAGCCCCAGATCCTGGCCGATGCTGATGTATTCTGCGTTGTAGTCGAGCCCTTCCGTGTAGAGTGGCCAGCCGTAGTTGCCGCCACGCCGAATCAAATTGATTTCATCTCCTCCGCGCGGACCCATCTCGGTGGCCCAGATATCGCCAGTACGTGGATCGCTTGTTAACCCCTGCGCGGTTCGATGCCCGTAGCTCCACACTGTATTGCGGCTTGAAGCAGGATCACGCAGGTGCTCAGCCTGCCAAAAGGGATTGTCTGTCGGTATGGCGCCATCGTCTCTGAATCGATGAATCTTGCCATAAGGGGTATCCATGACGTGCAGATTGTCATAGGTGCTCTTGCCGCCGACGGTGACATAGCCATAACCCTCATGATCGAACGCGAGCCTCCCTGATGCCACTGTATCCGGCACCACTGTGTATTTGTCTTTGTCCACTGACCAGATAACTTCGGCGTCCACCCACCGGTTTCCATCCAACCTGCCTCTAACGACACGAACCATGGTAACGGGCCAGGGTGAGCCACAATCGAATTGACACCGATCGCTGTGCGACATATAGATCCAGCCATTGGTGGCATAGTCAGGATGGAGTTCTACGTCCAGCATGGCTCCCAGAACCGCAAAGCTACCACGCACTTTAGCTATCTCTGACCAGGCACGTGGCGTACCTTCAACCAGTTCACCCTGTTGCCCGGATGTGTCGATGACCGACAAGCCCCGGACTTTTTCCACCAGGAGTATCCGGCCATCTGGTAGTGGCGCAATGGAATAGGGTCCCTTGCCAACCTCGGTCACCAGTTCAATCGTAAAGTTGTGATGTCTCGACTCAACGACTCCTTCGGGAATGGTGTGGATGTGGGAGTCGGCAGTGCTGGGGATCTCCTGTCGCTGCTCGCTGATGTACAACGCCAGCGCCTTGACCATCGGCTCAGGATATTCCGCCTCCGCAACCAGTTCGGGATGATATCGCGCAATGCTCTGGATGAGTTCCTCTGCCGAATCCCCGCTTGTTAGTTGCACCAGCAGATTGGGCCCCCGATCAGTGCCCTTGAGATCTTCACCATGACAAGACGCGCAATCTGACCGAAAGGCAAGCATGGACGGTTCACGCGCATCCCGCGTGATCACGTACCAGAAACCTGCACCAACGGCGAAGATGCCGGTGATGAGCAATCCGACGACGATCCTAACCAACCAACGCATGCCGATACTCATTCGTTGCGCAGCGGCTGGGAAATGGTCTGATATTCCATGGCTCTCCGTTCTTCAGTGATTGGCTCGTATTGTCACTTTTATAACGCGTTACATCGAAGGGTCGAAGCGCCGGGCTTGAAACAGTGGAATAGCGGATGGGCAATCGGCATGGCAGCGCGTGTTACGAACGCTCTCGTAGATTGCCGCATTGGACCGGGCGCTGAGTTAACAGCTTGCCTCCGCATACCGCGCTGTATCCGCAATGAGCGGGTCGAGTAACACCAAGCCCGCCGCAACGAGATGCCTGGCCAGACGGTTGGCGCGCTCATCGAACTCCCTAAATTCTTCACACCAGTGTTTGGCAACCGCATTGCCCAAGGCTACAATGCGCGCGCCATGAACGCACCATCCCGCCACCAGCGTCCGTCCCTTCCGAAACTGCTGCTCCTGCCGGCGTAGCCGGCGACCTGGTATTCACGGCGTTCTCGGGATCCCACTAGGATGCTGCCATCAAGAAGGGCATGGCCAGAGTGGACCGGGACCAATGGGAGGTGCCCTTTCTGCCCATCGCCCCGACCGATGTCGGTTCGGTTTACAAGGAAAGGGTGCGTGCCAACAAAATTTCTTAACCACCTCGGGAGCGACGATGCCGTCATCGTCGTCAAAGACAGCGATCAAGTGGAGTTTGGCTAGGAAGCGGCCGTTTTAACATGCAGGAGTTCAACGATTGATCAAAGGCATCATCTTCGACTGTGATGGAACACTGGTTGACAGCGAACTGCTTTGCAACCGCGCGCTCGTCATGATGCTTAATCAATACGGTATAAGAGAAGACGAGCACGACCTGATGAAACGATTTCGTGGAGGGAAGCTCGCCGAGATTCTTTCGGCACTCAAGGAGCGCCATCAGGTCCAATTCAATGAACAGTTTGTTGATGAATACCGCGCCCAGGTTGATGCACTATTTGTCGACCATCTGCAGCCCATAGACGGCGTTGTTGAAGTTCTGGACAATCTCAGCATTCCCTTCTGTGTCGCTTCAAACGGACCCAAGGCCAAAATTCAACGTGCGTTGTCACTGACCGGTCTAAGTCAATATTTCGATAATTGTGTTTTCAGTTCATACGAGATAGGAAGCTGGAAACCAGACCCGACACTTTTTCTTCACGCATCTGACGCCATGAACGTTAACCCGGAAGAGTGTCTGGTGGTGGAAGACAGTGAAGCGGGCATTCTGGCGGCAAATCGCGCAGGGATGCAGGCCTGCCTGTTTGATGTCAGCGGTGATCTGGAGGTGGACCCAGCCTGTCAATATCAGCGGATTCGGACAATGCAGGAACTTGCCGCCCTGCTGGCTTGAAGTCGACGACCCTGAATGTGCGTTTAAAGGCGTAACCCGTTGCGTAATGCCAAGCCAATCAGGAAGACAGAAGTCAGAGAAAGATCACTCTCAGAATAGGTTAAAAAATGATCATAAGACCCGCCACCGTCGCTGACCGTTCCAGCGTTATCGCATTGTGGGAAACGGTCTTCCCCGATGACCCGCCCCACAACGCTCCACCGAAAGTGTTCGACGCCAAGCTCGCCGTTCAGGACGACATGCTGTTGGTTGCGGTGGAAGATGGCGCCGTAGTCGGCACCACGATGGCGGGATATGACGGCTTCCGCGGTTGGCTGCACAAGGTGGCTGTCTCGCCCCAACATCAAGGTCGAGGCTTGGCCACGGCGCTTGTCCGTCATGCCATCCGCACATTGCGGTCTGCTGGCTGCATAAAGGTCAATCTGCAGATTCGAGCGACCAATCTCGAAGTTCGCGAGTTCTACGAATCCTTGGGCTTCGAGATCGAGGACAATCTCATCATGGCAAGGCACATCGACTGAGTCGCTCGCGAGTTGGACAACTCCGACAAGTTACTCCTGAACGATGCGAACCCTTGGCCATCTTTTCGAATACATCTTTTCGGCAATCCGTTTCCGGTAGGTTTCGACGCTGACCCGTCTGGGGTTTCGGCGGACTACCATCGAGAATAGATCGTCCAATCCAATTGGCGCCGTAATCGTGATGCTGTCGTCTGGCTGCAGCCCAACGGTGACGGCCAACGCGGTCTCAGGCCAAGTTGCTACGGCATCTCTCATGGAGCGTAGCGGTTCGACTTCATGGCCAAACACCTTGTGGAACCAGAGATGCACGGCGGCTTGGTTCTTCACGTCCCAGGTCAACTCAGGTCTAAGCGCCTTAAGCCGCTTCTCGTATCGTTGCTCTGTGGCTTCTGATAAGTCATCTGGGTCGAAGTAGGGCACATCGACATCCGCCAGAAACGACGGCGTCGAGTACGAGTGCAGTGCGTCCCACACAGCGTTTCGAATCGCCCCGCTGCCGATGCAGGCTTCGGGCGGAGCGACCGAACGCACGGCGCGCAGTGCGTCCATGAACCACGGCGTGTTCCGGATGATTCGCCTCAGATTCTGTTCGAGATCGTCTGGAATAATGGAAAGCCAGTCAGTTAGGACGCACGAAAACCTGGCTGCCCGCCAAGGGCGCACCGCCATAGCGAAAAGGTTGCCAGTTCAGAACATCGGCGACATGTGCGTCGCTGTCGAGATCGAAAACGCCTACGGATATGCGCGCCTCTTGCCAGTCGTCGCCATTGGGTGATTTTGATGCGATGTAGCTTAACGGCACGGCAAGTTCCGCGGCATAGCCCGTGTCGGTCGAAGCAAATGAGATTTGCGTATTCGCATTTGCATCGTCGACCCAGGATAAAAGTTCGTCTTTCGCATGCGCACCGGTTGGAACTATGGTTGCAATTTGAGCAGCCAAGTCACCGCTGAGCACAGCTTGGCCAACATCCATGTTGGCATCCCTCTCAGGCGGGTCGCGCGGATCTATAGAGAAGCTAATTGAATCCTGTGCCCTGGGAATGAGGTCCGCATGCGCGCTCACATCATCGTCGATGACATTGACGCCGATGTACAAGTGCTCCGGCCCCTCTCTGACATCGAACTGAAAGGAAACATCGTTTGGCTCAAGCTCTGGGGATACAACATCGCCTTGCCGGGCGGCGTTGTAAGTGAGTGGCCCCCACTCGGACAGGTCGCCATCGACCTCTACGCCGTCTATCGTGCCAATCGCATACTTCGAAAGGGGTAAGACGGGCGTTAAAACCGGGAATTGCACGAGTCTTTCACCAATAGTGCCCGTAACGATCCATTCGACGGACGCAGCGGTGAGTGAGTGGTACGGTACGGGCTCATCGGTGGAGAGACGCAAAAACAACTCCACGCTCTCCCCGGCTGGTATCGACACGGGCACTAACCCTTGGATGTTGAAGTTCGTCTGGCGCGCGACGGACGGAGCGATCGTAAGGGTCGACTCGGTCGGGTTCGTTATTGTGACCTTTTGGCTCGCTTCATTGAAGAGATCGTCAGTGGATTTCAGCGCCTCCATTTCGATGGCGTTCGCCACTTCTGTCACACTGGACAAGAGCTCTGGGTTGGATACATCTTCGTCATGGATGCCGTCGAGTAGGACGTTGGCAATACGAGGCCCGTCTTCGCGCATCGTCACCCAAGCTACGTGATCGAACTCGCCAAAGGCCGTGCCGCGCAGCCCGCTGCCTCCGCCTGTTGTTGCCAGCGTGATGAAGTTTCGGTCATTGCGTGTCACTCGGCTGTACTGATGGAAGTGGCCGGCAAACACCGTGTAGTCGCGCTCGCCAAGTAACGCTTCAACCTCAAGCCAATCTTCGTTGACCGACGGATAGTTCCATAGCGGTTGATGCACCAACACGATCGTCCAGCGCGGATCTGGGTGCTGCGCAAGCACAGACTTGATAAAGGTCATTTGGTCGGCTTGCTTCCAAGGGCCTGGCACGGGAGTGTCAGGTTGGCCTACCATGCCAAAGAGTTCGCTGTTGACGACGACGAACAACACATCCTTGTAAAGGAAGTGATAGTAGCTAGGGCCAAATCGTCGTTGCCACTCCTCAGCCATAACCGCGTTGTTCATGTCGTGATTGCCTGCGACATAGAAGAATGGCGCCTCAAGCTCGCTG
The DNA here is from genome assembly GCA_009843635.1 of Gammaproteobacteria bacterium. Classification (GTDB taxonomy): domain Bacteria; phylum Pseudomonadota; class Gammaproteobacteria; order Pseudomonadales; family Azotimanducaceae; genus Azophilus. The sequence continues at coordinate 17,996 of VYDB01000016.1, read as the reverse complement.
ACAAACGACGCCATCTCATCCCACTCGCGATTCAACTGGGCTTTGTTCTCGGTGTAGCCCTCGATTAAATCGCCAACACTTACAACGAATGCAGGTGAAAGCAGATTTACCTTGGGCATCGCACCGGCAAAAACCCCGGGTCGAGCGCCACCTGTACGATCACTAACAATGACAAAGTGAAAGTCGTCCGCGCCGTCCTCCAGCTCAAGATCGGTCCAAGGCGTGGCACCCAGAAGATCAGGAACCTGTATGTCCGGATGGTCAGTCCCTGGCGGTGCGCAGGCCGTGACGAGTGATAGGAGAAAAACGGGAGCGAGGAGTTGGGCTCGGAACATGTTTTCTGCGCTCTTAAACATCCCGCATGGCGGGAAGGGTTGGTGGAGGCGGCGGGAGTCGAACCCGCGTCCGTGGGTTCGCCGCAATCGGCTCTACATGCTTAGGGTCCGTCTATTGCTTTAACCGCAAGCGGCCCGGCGGCCAGGGCGCTGTTGGCGAGCCCGGAAAGGTTTGACGCTGCCACCCCCAGGCGTGGGCGAGAGCGCGATCCTGCTGTCTTTGCCGCCGATTTCACCCCGCAGGCGAGGGATCATCAGCGTTAGCGGCGGTTTAGGCCGCTAGTGCGTAGTTGTCGTCGTTGGCAACTATGGGTTTGCAGCGATTGTTTAGCGAGAGCCGCTACTCTCTCGGCATGCACCTTTTGCTTTGAGACCGACGTCGAGACCGTATCGCCCCCAATGGACTTGCTTAAACGGAGGCGAAGTTTAGCACGGTGTCGCAATCCGCTACCATCGGGGCATGATGCGGCTGTGGAGCAAGGTTGGGCTGGCGGTTGGCGCGTGCGACAGCGTTCGCCTCGCGGCCACAGCCGCCGCCCTCGCCCTCTGCCTGAGCCCCCTCTCCCACGCCGCCACTTTCGATCCACGCGCCTTCGTCAGCCGGGCCGTTGAGTTGATCGAGCAGGGGCAGTTCACCTTCGCCCGCGCTTGGCTGGACCCGGCGGTGGTGGCCCATCGGCTGCACCCGCATGAGCGCTCGCACGCCTATTACCTGCGCGGCTACAGCTTCCAGGCCCAGGGCATGCACGTCTCTGCCGCCCAGGACTACGCCCGTGCCCTGGAATTCGACGCCGAGAACCCGGCGGCGCTGGTCGCCCGCGGCAGCCTGCACTTTCACGGCGACGGCGTGCGCAGCGACAAGTCGCTGGCCTTCGGCTTCTTTGCGCGGGCGGCCGCCGCAGGGCATGCTGCGGGCGAATACCACTTGGGCTACGCCTACCTCACCGGCGCCGGCCCGGCCCATGATCTCGAAGAGGCCCGCGTCTGGCTGGAGCGGGCGGCGCAGCAGGGCCACGAGGCGGCGATGGTGCAGCTTGCCGCTAGTTACAGGACGGCGTTTACCGACGAGCCGGACCCCGAACAGGCCAAGCAATGGTATGAACGCGCCCTGGAGGCTGGCAGTGCGGAAGCGCCCGTCGCCTTGGGCTACATGGTCCGCAGCGGCGAACTCAAAGGTGCCTCAGTGGCGCAGGCCGCGGCCTACTTCAAGCAAGGTGCCGAGCGGGGCTCCGGCAATGGCATGGCCAACTTGGCCCACGCCTACCTGACCGGCAGGGGCCTTGAGCAGGATTTCAACGCAGCCCGGCAGTGGTTCGCCCGGGCCGCAGCCCTGGAGGCGCCGGGCAGCTTCGTCGGCTTGGGGCATATCTTCGAAGCGGGCCTGGGCGTGACCGCGGACAGTGACGAGGCGATGGCTTGGTATCGGCGTGGCGCGGAGGCGGGCTTCAGCCGCCCTACCCTGCGCTTGGTGCGCCTGCTGCTGGCTGAAGGCCGGGAGGACGAGGCTTCGGAGTGGTTGGAGCGGGTGCTCGCCGCCGGCACCGCCGAGGCGCTGAATGGCTATGCGTGGCTGCGCGCCACCTCCAGCGCCGCCGGGGTGCGCAACGGCGAGTTGGCGCTCGCCCAGGCCCAGCAGGCGGTGGCCTTGGAGCCCAACGCGGCCTACCTGGATACCTTGGCCGCCGCCTACGCGGAACTCGGCCAGTTCGACAAGGCGCTGGCCACCCAGCGGGAGGCGCTCGCCGTGGCCGCTGGCAACGAAGACTTGGTTCGCGAGTTAAACCGCCGCTTGGGCGCTTACGCGCAAGGCCGGCCTTGGCGGGAATGAGGTCTGCGCTGTACGTAAAGCGCGGTTGTGTGTCGGGCACCGTTTTTGGTACAAGACGGCAATGAGCATTGATCGAAAACGCACGGAAACCATCTTTGGCCTGATCTGCGAGCTGGTGGCGTCGGGGCAGGCTGAATTTCGTCCGGGCGACATTTGCACCTTGCTGCGGGATCGCAACCAGCCCATGGGCGCGTGGATGGTGCGCCGCGAATTCTCCAAGCTGGAGGACGAAGGGCTGATTGCCGTCGATCCGGCCAGCGGTGCGTGGCACTGCACCGGCCAAGCCGCCAAGCCCGATTCCGACGCAGCCTGAAGCGATGACCGAGGCCAGCCAAGACGGAGCTGATGGCGAAGTTGATTTTGAAGCCGCCTTGAAGGCGCTCGAAGACTTAGTCAAGCAGATGGAGTCCGGCGAACTCGGCCTCGAAGCCTCCCTCGCCGCCTTTGAGCAGGGCGTCAAGCTCACCCGCCAGTGCCAAGCCGCGCTCAAGCAGGCGGAACTGCGGGTGCGCACGCTCACCGAAGACAACGAGCTCGAAGACCTGGACCTCGGATCCTTGAATGACGGCTGAGCCGGACGCCGTCCGGGCCGCCATTGAAGAGGCGCTGCACGGCGTTCTGCCGAGTCGTTCCCCCATTGCCCAACCGTTGGTGGACGCCATGCGCTATGCGGCCCTGGGCGGCGGCAAGCGCCTGCGGCCCATGCTCACCTGCGCATCCTGCATGGCCTTCGGCGGCCGGTTGGAGGATGCGCTGCCGCCCGCCTGCGCCGTTGAGCTGATACACGCCTACTCCTTGGTGCATGACGACCTGCCGGCCATGGACGACGATGCGCTGCGCCGGGGCAAGCCAAGTTGCCATGCCGCCTATGGCGAGGCGGTGGCGATTCTCGTGGGTGATGCGCTGCAAGCCCTGGCCTTTGAGGTGCTCGCGGGTGCGCCCGGGGGAGGCGCCGCCAGTCGGGCCGCAGCGCTGAGGCTGTTGGCGGAAGCCGTTGGCTGGCGGGGCATGGTGGGCGGGCAAGCCTTCGACATGGCCAGCGAAGGCCAGCGGCTGGGCTTGGCGGAACTCAAGGCGCTGCACGCCGCCAAGACCGGGGCGCTCTTGAGTGCCGCGGTGCAGATCGGTGCCCTGTTCGCGAACGCCAGCGAGGCGCAGATGGCGGTGGCAAAGGCCTTCGGCGACCGCGTGGGCTTAAGCTTTCAGATCATTGACGATGTGCTGGATGTCACCAGCGACACCGCCACGCTGGGCAAGCCGGCTGGCTCCGACCAGCAAGCGGACAAATCCACGTTCGTCACGCTCATGAGCCTGGACGAGGCGCGGCGGGAGGCGCGGGCTTTGAGCAAGGAAGCCTCGGACCTATTGCAGCAAGCGGGCTTGCAAGACACGTTGCTGGCTGAACTTGGGCGGCAGGCGGTAGAGCGCATCAACTGAGTCGCCCACCGGCAACACGCGCAATCGGAGAGCCGCTGCAGGCAATCAACTAGCCAGGACCCACCAAGCCCCGTAGCCAACCAAGCCAGCGAGAGCCCCGGCGGCCACGTCGTCGATCATCACGCCGAAGCCGCCGGTGAAGCGCCGTTCCAGCGCCCCAACGGGGAAGGGCTTGAGAACGTCGAAGACGCGAAAGAGAACGAAGCCCGCCAATAGCCAAAAAGCCTCTCGGGGCAGTGCCGCTAGGGCGATCCAGACGCCGATGAATTCGTCCACGACCACTTGGGGCGGGTCGTTCAGCTCGTGACGGCGGCACACCTGCGCCGCGGCCAGCCAGCCGACTAGGAAGCCGATGACGCAAGCGCCGATTTGCCAAATCGGCTGCGGCGGAATCAGCAGCCACAGGCCAACGCCCAAAGCCGAACCCCAAGTGCCGGGAACCAACGGGAGCAGGCCGGCACCGAACCCGCAGGCGATGAACGCCGACGGATGCTTCAAGACGCGCCAATTCAATTCAGTGGAAATGGCGAAACCCCTGCTCGTCGACGCGCTGGCCATCCAGATGCAAGCCGCTGCCCGAGGCCACTTCGCCGATGACGTCGAAGCGCGCCATCAGGGGCTTGTGCGCGGTGGTGAAAGCCAAGGCGTAGTCGTCGCCATCGGCTAGCGCATCGTCGAGGCCCGCGCCCTTGGCCACCGGGATGGCGGCGCTCTCCAAGTGCAGGCTGACGCCGCTGGCGGCGGCCACGTGGCCAAGGTCGGCCAGCAGTCCGTCGGAGAGATCGATGCCGCTGCTGGCGTGGCTGCGCAGCGCCGATGCCAGGGAGAACGGCGGCTGGGGCCGCCAGTAGGCTCGTTCCAAGGCGCTCAATTGTCCGGGCTGGGAAGCGGCCAGATCGACTTGCCGCAAGGCACCCGCTGCACCGCCCACCGGGCCGCTCAGGCAGATGGCGTCGCCGGGCTTCGCCCCGGAGCGCGCCAGCATGGTGCCGGCGGGCGCCCAACCTTGCACGCTGACCGTGATGGTTAACGGGCCAGCCGCGAGATTGCCGCCGGCGATCCGTGCCCCGGCTGCAATTGCGGCCTCGTCCATGCCCCGAGCCAGGGCCGTCGCCCAGCCAGCATCCCCTTCCGGCAGGCTGAGCGCCACCAGCGCCCAGGCCGGCGTCGCCGCCATCGCGGCTAGATCGGATAGGCTCGCCATCAGGCAGCGGTAGCCGATCAGCTCGGCGTCGGCGCGGGCGGGAAAGTGGACATCGGCCAGGAAGCTGTCGATGGAACTGGCGATGTCGTGCCCCACCGGCGGCCGTACCACGGCCCCGTCGTCGCCCGGCCCCAGCACCAGCCATTCCGGGGCGTCACCGCCCAACTGCGCCCGGATGCGCTCGATCAGGGCGAACTCGTCCATCAAGCCTCCCTTCCCATCTCGGTGGGCCGTAGGCTCCCGGCCAGCTTGTCCAGCACGCCGTTGACGTACCTGTGGCTTGCCTCGGCGCCGAACAGCTTGGCGAGTTCGATGTACTCGTCGATCACCACCCGGGCGGGCACGTCGGGCCGGTGGCGCAGTTCGCAGGCACCCAAGCGCAGGATGGCAAGTTCCACGCCGTCGAGGCGCTCCTGGTCGCGGTCGAGCAGGTCGCCGAAGAGTTCGTCGAGCTGGCTGGGGCTGGCCAGCACCCTGCCGAGCATCGCATCGAAGAAGGGCCGGTCGGCCTTGTCCAGCGCTCCGCTGCCGGTGTACTCCGCGGTCAGGAGCCTGGCGGTGGTGCGGTTCATCTGCCATTGGTAGAGCGCTTGCACCAACACGCGGCGGGCCTTGCGCCGTTGGCTCACGTTCACGCCCGGCGCGCCTCGCCTGCGCTGCTCGGCCATCGCCCTAAAACCCCGTCAAGCGCAGGCGCAGATCGGGGCCGAAGCGTTCGATTCCGACGATGTCGCCGGCCATCGCCTGCTCCAGGCGCTCGAACGGCAAGTCCAGCAAGGGCCGGGCCTCGGCACCGAGAAACTTTGGCGCCAGATAGAGAATGAGCTCGTCGCAAAGGCCTTCATTGAGAAAGGCCCCGGCGAGGGTGGGCCCGGCTTCGACCAACACCTCGTTGCACTCGCGGTCAGCCAAGCGGGCCAGCAATTGCGCCAGATCCACCTGTTCCGAGCCGCAGGGGAGGCACTCCGCCTTTGGGTGGTCCGCGTTGGCTTTGTCGGCGTGGGCGATCAGGGCGGTTCCAGGCGGTTGGAAGATCTGCGCTTCGGCGGGGCTGCGCAACCGGCCGTCCACGATCACCCGCAGGGGCTGGCGCAAGGTGCCGTCGCTGGCGAAACGGTCATCGCGCACGTCCAGCCGGGGGTTGTCGGCCAGCAGGGTGCCGATGCCGGTGATCACCGCGCAGCTCCGCGCCCGCCATTGCTGAACGTCCTGGCGCGCCTCCGGGCCGGTGATCCATTGGCTTTCGCCGGACGCCATGGCGGTGCGGCCGTCGAGGGAGGCAGCCATCTTCACCCGCACCCACGGGCGGGCCCGCGTCATGCGCTGCCGGTGGCCAAGGTTCAACGCTTGGGCGGGTTCGTCGTTGGCAAAGTCCACCTCGATGCCCGCCGCCTTGAGTTGCTTAAGGCCGTTGCCGTTGACCCGCGGGTCGGGGTCGAGCGCGCCGACCACCACCCGCTTGATGCCGGCGGCGACCAAGGCGTCGGCACAGGGCGGGGTTCGCCCGTGGATCGAGCAGGGCTCCAAGCTGACGTAGGCGGTGGCGCCCGCCACGTCTTGGCCGGCGTCCTCGAGGGCGCGAATCTCCGCGTGGTCCTGGCCGGCCCATTGGTGCCAGCCGCGGCCCAACACTTGGTCGCCCCGCGCGATCACGCAGCCCACCCGGGGGTTGGGCGTGGTGGTGTAGAGACCGCGCCTTGCCAGTTCAACTGCCTCGGCGAGATGGGCTTGGTCGGTGCTGGTGATCATTGCGCGCCGTCTTTGAGGCGCAGGATTTCCGACTGGAACTCGCTCACGTCCTCAAAGTTGAGGTAAACGGAGGCGAAGCGGACGTAGGCCACGGCATCGAGTTGGCGCAGTTCACCCATGACTTCCTGGCCGAGCAGTTCGGCGGCCACCTCCCGTTCGCCGGTGACCCGTATGTTGTGCTTGACGCGGTTGATCAGCGCCTCCACGTCCTCCACCGGGACTGGCCGCTTTTCCAGGGCAGATTGCAGGCCGCGGCGCAGCTTGTTCTCGTCAAAGGGCTCCCGGGAGCCGTCGCGCTTGACGATTCTCGGCATGACCAGTTCGGCGGTTTCGAAGGTGGTCCAGCGCTCGCCGCATTTTTGACACGCCCGGCGCCGCCGCACGGCCTCGCCGTCGCTGACCAGCCGCGAGTCGATTACCTTGGTGTCGTCAGTTCCGCAGAACGGGCAGTGCATGGTTGGCCCATGGCAATTGGCTAGGGCGAACCATACACCGGATAGACCCGGCAAAGCGCCACCACATTGACTTAAGGCAGCCCGGCCACCACGTCCAGCGCGGCGCTGAGGGTTTTGACGCCGTGCACCGCCATGCCCTTGATCGGGTCGCGGGGCCGGTTGGCGTGGGGAGCGATGGCGGTCTTGAAGCCGTGCTTGCGGGCTTCGCGCAGGCGCTCCTGGCCGTTGGCCACTGGCCGCACTTCGCCGGTCAGGCCGAGTTCCCCGAACACGATTAAGTCCTTCGGCAAGGCCCGGTTGCGCAGCGAAGACAGCACCGCCAACAGTGCCGCCAAGTCGGCACCGGTCTCGGCGATGCGCACGCCGCCAACCACGTTGGCGAACACGTCCTGGTCCGCTAGCTGGATGCCGCAGTGGCGGTGCAGCACCGCCAGGTGCATGGCTAGGCGCTGCTGGTCGAGGCCCACGGCCACCCGCCGGGGGTAGCCGCCCTGCACGTCGTCCACCAGTGCCTGCAGCTCGACGAGAATTGGCCGCGTGCCCTCCCAGATCACGGTCGCGACGCTGCCGGGGGACTCCGCCTCGCCGCGCTGCAGGAAGATCGCCGATGGATTGGCGACCTCCCGCATGCCCTTGCCGGTCATGGCGAAGACGCCGAGTTCGTTGACCGCCCCGAAGCGGTTCTTCAACCCGCGCAGGGTGCGGTAACGGCTGCCGGCGGGGCTGTCGAGCATCATGAAGCAGTCGATCATGTGCTCAAGCACCTTGGGCCCGGCGAGGTTGCCCTCCTTGGTGATGTGGCCGACCAGCACCACCACGGCGCCGGTGCCCTTGGCCAGGCGGGTGAAGTAGGCGGCGGTCTCGCGCACTTGGCTGACGCTGCCCGGCATGCCGTCAATGCTCTCCAATTGCATGACCTGAACGGAGTCGAGCACCACCAGGCTGGGCTTTCGCTCCTCGATCAGGCCGGCGATGGTCTCCGCCCGGGTTTCCGCAGCCACTTCCAGGTTGCCGACCGGCAGCCCCAGCCGTTCCGAGCGCAGGGCCAACTGCTGCAGGGATTCTTCGCCGGTGACGTAGAGCACGGGGCATTGCTCGGCCACGGTGGCACAGACCTGTAGCAGCAAGGTGCTCTTGCCGGCGCCGGGGTCGCCGCCGATCAACACCACCGAGCCGGGCACCAAGCCACCGCCGAGCACCCGGTCGAGTTCGCCGAAGCCGGTGGCGAGCCGGTCGGAAGCCTCGGTCTCCACCTCCGATAGCTTGCGCACCTGTGCCTCCGCGCCGCTGAAACCCAGCTTCGGTGCGGGTGCTGCGCCGATGCGCAGCTTGGAGAGGCTGTTCCACTCGCCGCAGGCGCTGCACTGCCCCTGCCACTGCACGTGCTCCGCGCCGCAGGCGGAGCAGACGTAAACGGTTTGGGTCTTGGGCACGAAAACAGGAGGCTAGGGCGGTTCGAGGTCGTCGTAGCGGTCGGGTGCCTTGCTTTCAAACTTCGTCAGCTCGCCGAGGAAGCTGAGCCGTACGGTGCCGGTGACGCCGTTGCGCTGCTTGCCGATGTTGATTTCGGCGATGCCCTTGTCTGGGGAGTCTTCGTTGTACACCTCGTCGCGGTAGATGAACAGGATCAGGTCGGCGTCTTGCTCGATGGCACCGGAGTCCCGCAGGTCGGCCATCATGGGGCGCTTGTTCTGGCGTTTCTCCACGTCTCGGTTGAGCTGCGAGAGGGCCAGCACGGGGCAGCGCATTTCCTTGGCCAAGGCCTTCAGGGAGCGGGAAATCTCCGAGATTTCGTTGGTGCGGTTCTCGGGCGAGCCGGCGATTCTCATCAACTGCAGGTAGTCCACGGCAATCAAGCCGATGCCGCCCGCTTCCCGCGACACCCGGCGCACGCGGGCGCGCAGCTCGCCCGGGGTAAGTGCCGGAGTGTCGTCGATGTAGAGGGGCTTGTCCTTCAATCGCCCCACCTCGCGGCTGAAATTGTCCCAGTCGCGGTCATTGAGTTCACCGATGCGCATGCGGCCTTGGTCGATATGCGCCAGGGAGGAGAGCAAGCGCAGCACCAACTGCTCGGCGGCCATTTCCAGGCTGAACACCACGCTCGGCTTGTTGCACTGCACCACCGCGTACTCGACGATGTTCATGGCGAAGGCCGTCTTGCCCATGGAGGGCCGTCCGGCGATCACGATCAGGTCCGAATCCTTGAAGCCGGTGGTCATTTTGTCGAGGTCTTCGAAACCGCTTGGCAAGCCGGGCAGTTGGCCCTTGTTGTCGTACAGCTTGCGCAGTTCGTCGGCCGCGGTGTTCAGCATGGGCGTGATGGGCAGCGGCCCGCCGTCGGCGCTGCGCCCCTCGGCGATGGCGAAGACCGCCCGCTCCGCCTCCTCCAAGAGATCGTCGCTGCTGCGCCCTTCCGGCTCGAAGCCGGATTCGGTGATGTGCTGGCCAGCGCGTATGAGTTGGCGCAAGGTGGACCGATCGCGCACGATGCGGGCATAGGCGGGGGCGTTGGCCGTGCCGGGCGTGGTCTCGACCAGTTCGGCCAAGAACGCGGCCCCGCCTATGCGGTCGAGCTGGCCCTTGGTGGACAGGGTATCGGCTACGGTGATGGCGTCTATGGGCTTGTTGTCCCGCCACAACCGATCCATGGCTTCGAAAACGATCTTGTGCTCGGAGCGGTAGAAGTCATTGACGCCCAGGATGTCGATGACATCGATCCAGGCGTCGGGCTTTAGCATCAGGCTGCCGAGCACCGACTGTTCCGCCTCGATGGAGTGCGGCGGCACCTTCAGCGGGCGCGGGTCCGCGGATTCGTTTAAGGGCACTGGCTCGGACACGGCACTGGATGCAAAGTGGGGTCGGCGGACCATGAATCGTCGCATTTTCGGCAGAGTTTGCAAGAGGGAATTGCGCCGAGTAACCGTGTTATCGTTTTCGCTTGCGCGCTAGCGGGACCAACCCTTTCTTCATGTCGGATAACTTGCACCGAACCCTTCCCGAGGTTCTTCGGGATGCTGCGGATCGCTACCCCGACCGAGCGGCCATCGTTGACCGGCAGGCGGCGATTTCCTTTTCGGTGCTCAAGGCGGGCGCCGATCGGTTGTCCAAGTCGGTCATTGCCTCGGGGCTGGAACCGGGGGAGCGCTTCGTCATCTGGGCGCCGAACATCGCCGAGTGGGTGGTCGCGGCGCTAGCCGGGCAGCAGGTTGGCGGTGTGCTCGTGCCCGTCAACACCCGTTTCAAGGGCGAGGAGGCTGGCGATATCGTGCGCCGTTCCGGGGCGCGGCTGGCCTTTGCGATGGGGGAGTTCCTCGGCGTGGACTATGCGGCGCTGCTGACCGCGCAGCCCTGCCCCGGGCTGCGGCGGGTGGTGCGCCTGAGCGGTTCCGGCGACGAACTCTCGTTGGATGCCTTTGTGCAGCTTGGCGATGCGGTGTCCGATGCCGAACTTCAGCGCCGCATTGAGGCCGTTGGCCCCACCGACATTTCCGACGTTCTGTACACCTCGGGCACCACCGGGGCGCCCAAGGGAGCCATGACCACCCACGGGCAGAACATCGCTACGTTCATGGAATGGTCCGAGGCCGTGGGGCTGACCGCGGAGGACCGTTACTTGGTGGTGAACCCTTTTTTCCACTCGTTCGGCTACAAGGCGGGCTGGCTGGCGGCGTTGTTGCGCGGCGCGGCGATCTATCCCGAAGCCCAGTTCGATGCGGCGCGGCTGCTGCGCCGCATCGAGGGGCAGCGCATCACCCTGCTGCCGGGTCCGCCGACGCTGTTTCAGTCGCTGCTGGCCGACCCCGGCCTGCCCGACGCGGACTTGAGCTCATTGCGCTGCGCGGTGACCGGGGCAGCGTCGGTGCCGGTGCAGTTGGTCCGGGACATGAAGCAAAGGCTCGGCTTCGAGGAGGTTTACACGGCCTACGGCTTGACCGAGTCCTCCGGAGTGGTGTCGATGTGCCGGTCGGGGGACGACTTGGAGACCATCGCCAACACCAGCGGACGGGCCATGCGCGGGGTCGAGATCCGAATCGCGGGCGGCAACGGCGGTGCGGTGCCGGCGGGCGATGCCGGTGAGGTCTGGGTGCGCGGCTTCAACGTCATGCAGGGCTACTTGGACGATGCGGCCGCCACCGCCGCCGCCATCACCCCCGACGGTTGGCTCAAGACTGGCGACATCGGCGTTCTGGACGATCGGGGCTACCTCAAGATCACCGACCGCCTGAAGGACATGTACATCTGCGGCGGTTTCAACTGCTATCCGGCGGAGATTGAAAATCGCCTGCTCGACCACCCGGCGGTTGCCGACGTGGCGGTGGTGGGCGCGCCCCACGAACGGCTGGGCGAGGTGGGCCATGCTTTCATCGTGCCGGCCTCGGGACCGCGCCCGGAAGCGGAGGAAGTGCTCACTTGGGCGCGCGGGCACATGGCCAATTACAAGGTGCCGAGACGAATCACCTGGATGGACGAACTGCCGCGCAACGCCTCGGGCAAGGTGCAGAAGTTTCGGCTGAAGGAAGAGTTTACGGGGCCGTCTGATGCCTAGGCTCGATGTGACCGACCGTGAAGGGGCGCGGCATGAACTGGACGCCGATGCGGGCGGCACCCTGATGGAGGCCCTGCGCGACGCGGACATGGGCATCGAGGCCATCTGCGGCGGGCAGTGCGCCTGCGCCACCTGCCATTGCTGGGTGGCAGCGGATTGGTTTGCGCAACTGCCCGATGTGTCCGAGGATGAGCGGGACCTGCTCTCCAGCCTGGACCACTACGACCCTCAACGCTCTCGACTGACCTGCCAGCTAGAGATCGCGGACGTCCCCGACGGCCTGCCGGTAACCGTTGCGCCGGAGGAATAGGACTAGGCGGTGGCTAGCCGCGGCAAGGTGTAGGACTTCAACTCGTCGACGTAGTCGCGCAGCGCCTGGATGCCGGTGGCCTCGGCGTCTCGGCACCAGTGGCGCAGCGCCGCCAGCAGGTCGTCGGCGTTGCCGCCGCGCTTGGCCCAGATGTCATGCAGGCGCAGGCGCAGGTTGTGGGCCGCCGCGAGGGCCTGGCTGGCATCCACGGCCGCCTCGATGCGCCGCTTGCCGCTGGGGCTCACGCGGGCCTGCTCCCGGCACAGCGCCGCCCGCGCCCGCCGGAACAGCTTTCCGGTGGCCTGGTCGGCCTTGGCGCATTCGAGCTTGATGAGCGGCTTGACCACTTGGTTTTTGTATTTGGCCATCAGCCGGAAGCGGTCGTTGAGCACCGCCCAGGCGGTGTCGATGTCCAGCGTGGTCTTGCCGGGCACCTGCTTGACGATGGGGCCGGTGCTCTTCGGCTTGGCCAGCCCGAAGGCTTGGAAAAGGCGAATCCACATCCACCCGATGTCGAACTCCCACCATTTTTGCGAGAGCTTTGCGGAATTGGGGTAGGCGTGATGGTTGTTGTGCAGTTCCTCGCCGCCGATGACGATGCCCCAAGGCAGCATGTTGGTGCTGGCGTCAGGGGATTCGTAGTTGCGGTAGCCCCAGAAGTGGCCGACGCCGTTGATCACGCCCGCCGCCAGCACCGGAATCCAGAGCATCTGCACCGCCCAGACCGTCAGGCCGATGAAGCCGAACAGGACGATGTCGATGGCGAGGAGAGTGAGAACGCCGGTGGTGGGAAAGCGGGCATATAGGTTGCGCTCCATCCAGTCGTCGGGGCAGCCGGCGCCGTAACGCTCGATCGAGGCGCGGTCTGCGGTCGCCGCCCGGTAGGCCTCCGTGCCTTTCCAGAAAATCGTGCCCAAGCCCTGCCTCTGCGGACTGTGGGGGTCGTCATCGGTTTCGGTGTTGGCGTGGTGCTTGCGGTGCACGGCCACCCATTCCCGGGTGATCATGCCCGTGGTGATCCACGAACAGAAGCGGAAGACGTGCTGCAGCGCCGGGTGCAGGTCCAGCGCCCGATGCGCGGCGTGGCGGTGCAGATAGACCGTCACGGTGACGATGGTGATGTGCGTGGTGATTAGGACGTAGGCGACGATGCCCCAAGCGGAGAAATTCGAAAGTCCATGGCTAAGCCAATCCAATATGTCCAACGGCAGTCGCTCCCTTAGCTCGTTTACCTGAGGCGCCTTCCCTTACGCCCATAGGCCGGGCCGTTTCCGCGTCTTGGTGGACGGCCTCGGTTTGTTTTGATTCAACGCGCCTCAATCGCGGGCGGAGATAAACTGTGACAACAACGCTTCCGCATTGCAAGCCCCAAGCTCTGGAATCAGGGGCTAGACGAATTCTGACTTCGCGGTGGCGAAAAGTTGGCGGACCAGCGGCTCGAAATGGGCCAGCGGCTTGGTCGGGTAATCGGGGTCGAAGCAGTTCTGGTCCCAGCGCTCGCAGAAGTCCACGCAGGCTTGGTAGTGGGGATGGTCCACGTAGCGGTCCCGCTCGTTCGGGTCGCGTTGGTAGTGGGCGAACCAGTAGTAGCCCTGGAACAGGCCGTGGTGTTGCACGATCCACCAGTTGCGCTCGCTGACGTAGGGCTTGAGGATGGCGGCGGCCACCTGGGAGTGGTTGTGCGGCGAGATCTGATCGCCGATGTCGTGCAGCAAGGCGACGGCGATGGTTTCGTCGTCCGCTCCGTCCGCCTCCGCCCGGGTGGCCGATTGCAGCACGTGCTGCAGGCGGGAGATGGGGTACGGCGAGGGGCCGTCCATGGACTTGAGCAGCGCGAGCATCCGCTCAGCTGTTCGACCGGCGTTGTGCGCATCGTGCGCCGCGATCAGCTCGTAGTCCTCACGGGTGCCGTCCGCCATGGCGGTAAAGCCAACGCGGGATGCCGCTGAAAGTTCCGTTCCCATTGCACTCATCGGCCACTCCAGCATCGGACTGCTTTTCCCCGCAATCCTATTGCAGAGATGCACTGGCGAACAAGCGCTTTGGCGGTCTGGAACGCAGCCAAGGCTTTGACCAGGGGACGGTTTATCAATCCAACCCGCGCAGGTCCTCAGCGCGCAGCCGATAGCGGACCGCATTGCCCTCGTGCAATCCCCTCAACTCGTTGCCGACATAAGCGACAACCTGCTCCCGGTCGTCTTCGGGAATGCCAGCCTCCGCCGCCATAACCCCGACGCTGTGCGGTCGGAAGCCTTTCCACTCAAGCACACTGCGCCTGACGGCCATGCGCACGAAATCGCGATAAGTGAGCGCCGACTTGTCTGGCGACTCCAGCTGCGACCGCAGCACCCTGTAGTTATCCGCCGAGGCGAGATAACCGTCGATAAAGGTCTCGCGCAAGAGTGAGACGTTGTTGAGCTCGTAGATGCCGATCAGGCCGTCGATGTAGGCACTGTCATCCATGGCGAGAAAGGACATGGGCGCCAGATCTGACTTCAGGAGCGGGATGTTGGAAGCAATGCGCGAGGTTCGTTTGTTGATGTCGTCAAACGCCTGCAGATAGGGAATGTGAACGAGAAGGAAGAACGACTGCTCGAAGGGATCTGTGATCGCTGCAGCCTTATTGACAAGCACTCTAAACTCCTCTTCGATGGCAAAGCGATCTTCAAGCGGCCGGTAGTTCGAAAAGGAAATTCCAACGGGCATCCGGCGCAGCCGTCCCGCCATGGAGGGATCGACAAGCAGACCGTCTGCCAGCAAGGCGTGAATGCCCAGGATGTCCAGCCGGCTGATCGCGATCTCGGCGAGATGGTCGACGACGTACTGGATAGCCTCCTTGTGATTCAGAATCATGACCGCTTCCTTGCGGTCCTTGTCGGTGGCTTCCTCGCCGAAGCGGATCAGTCGTTCGGTCTCCAAGATGTTGTAAGTGTTTCCCTCCAGGCGCGATGAGGCCCAGGACAGATCGACAAGCAGCCGTTCCAGAATGCGCCGTGCGAAAGTCCCTGCCGCTGGCGGCGGCGATGCTGGTCGCCCGGCCTCCAGCAAGAGTTGACGGTCGGCATCGTCCAGATAGAAGCTCTTGTTCGGGACGTAGCGATCGATAAACTCCTTCCTGTACAGCGCAAGCCGCCGCCGGTTGTACGGCGTCTGCAGATAGGCACGAACCACCGCCGCACCGGCTAGGCTGTAGCCCGTGGCGCGCGCCTCGCCGGAAACTTCAAGCCGACCGTCATCGACAAGCCGCTTTAGGCGGCGCCAGACCGTCGGTGAACTGACATCCGGGGCAACGTTGCGCCGCACCTCCTCCCGCCCGGCACCGGGATGCTCGGAGATGTAGTCGAGAATGGACTGGTCGGTGAGCGCCATGAAACGATTTAGCCAGTGGCATGAAACAATTAAGCCATTAATCTATAACCGATTTTCGGACATTTCAAGGTATCGTTTCACGAAAATTGAAACGATTTGACGGCTAGGCTGATTGAGGGCACTCCAGCAGTCCAAGATTACAACCAATCGGAGAGAACCCCTATGCGGCGGGGGGTGTGAAACTGGGTCGAGCCATCCTTGGGAATTTGTAGATGCTTGTTTGGGGTCATGTGGTCGAGGGCTGATTTGCTTGGAGAAGCGCTGGTAAACTCCCGACGTTTCCAATCGATGCGGGGTGTCCCGTGGGCTCTTGGCGGCGATTGGCCGGAGTGTCGACGCTGGACAGCGGCGAGAGTGAAAGGGGGCGCGCGGTGAAGACAAGGGAGCGAAATAGACGCATTTGCTGCGTGGAGGGGATATACGGGTACGGGGGCACGGTCGAAGAGCCTTCGATTCGGCCTATGTTGGAACTGCTTTCGCAATGGGAGTACTGGCCACACGTCTGGGAGAGGTGTAGGACGCTCGGTCAGATGAAGTCATTCCTTGCGGACAGTTGGAACCAGAGCGATTACGGGTCCGTGCTGTATTTCGCCTCACACGGCTCAGAAGGCTCGATCACGCTGTCCGATCGGGAGTCGATAGATCTTAGAAGTCTCGGCCAAGAGCCTTGCCTATGGGGACAATGTGTCGGGTGCTATGTTCATTTCAGCGCGTGCAACGTCTTTGAAAACGAAGCCGCAGTCCACGATTTCATCGCATCGACCGGAGCGGCAGCGGTCTCGGGTTATCGTACGGATGTGGGTTGGGCTGAAAGCAAGAAACCGGCGGTACCATTGGATCTTATGTTGTTCAACCAATTGTGGGAGACCGGTCTAGAGCGGTTCGATGATGACGGGACTATAGAGAAGCTCGAAGCGGTCGAGCACGATCTGCAACGCAGATTCGGTGATTGTCAATTCAAGATGGTGCTGGCGGCCGGGGAGTAGTTTCGCCCCTGTTCGGGGTAAACACAGCAGCGGCCTGTTGCGGGTTTTGACAAACACTGCCCGGACCTAGGAACCAGCGCCCTTCCCAAACAGAGATTGGACTGCCACCTTCGTGTGCGGTCATTCGTTTGAAAGGGACCTGATGAAGAAGGGATTAAGACATATGAAAATACTGTTGATCCTCGCACTACTAGCTGTCGGCGCGCAAACGGCTCGGGGTGAGTCGGCTTCGCGTGTCCTGGGCATTAGTCAAGCCGAACTGGACGGTCTCCTGCAAAAGGCAGCGGAGTCCGAACGACAGGCGGGCCACGTTCCCGCACCCAGCTTCGACCTACGCAAACTAGATTCAATGGTGGCAAGAGCAGGAGCGTTTGAATTGAGCCCTGAGAACATGGAGATTGCCGGAATCGAATCGGCGGATGACTTCCTAGCGCGTGAGCTCGAACACTATGAAGGGTTGGTCGCCGCAGGAGAGGCAAGCGCGAAACGCTGGAGGCCTTGCTCTGCCAAATGGGGCCACGCTCTGAACAAGATGATCTTCGGTTTCGGACAAGGCCTGGCATGGGCGAGGGCCAACCGAAAGTGGTTAGGGCCCCAAGTTGTGGAGGATATCGAGCGCACGGCGGAGGTTGTTCGAGCAAGCATCTCTACACTGAGGAAGAACTGCGGGTGGTAGTGACTGGGGTTCTTGCTTCGAGCACAAGTCGACGCGTGGTAAAACTCTCTTCGAGTGGCAAGGCGCCGTTCCAATGGTTGACCTGATGAAGAAGTGATTAGGACGTGCTCTGGTGTTGATCAACTCACTGGGAAGCGGCGTCCGGTAGTGCAGGCATGGTCGGATTTCGTGTGCCTGCCAGGTAGCTGATGCGAACGCGTTCAATCAACGCTTGGCTGGCCCATTCGGCTGGCGAGTAACTCGTTTCCGACGCTGGACCGACGGACACTGGGATGGGCGATCATCGACGCTAAGATACTGACGCAAGGACTGTCGTTGATGCGCTGGCATGGTGGTGACTATGTGTGAGACACGGCGGAGTGGAAATGAGTATAGAGTTGAAGCGTGACGTGGAGTTCGCGAGCTGGCAGAGCTACTGGAGGTTTTCAAAGACAGTTCGACGCGAGCGCCGGTACGTATGGCCGAGCGTTGTGCAGGAGTTCCTTGAGGCAGTCCGGCAGACAGCGAAGAAGAGGGAGTTGCTGATACCGAAGGACATGCCGTTCTACCGAGCTCAATTAGGGTGGAAGCACGACGTGGAGGAAAGGGACGATGGGAAGCTCGATGGACCAAGGGCGTATGGTCCGAAACGGATGAAGCCGACTGCCAATCACGCGCTCGACTACAGGGCAAACACGGCGGGGATACCCGTGCTGTACCTGGCGATGGAGATTGAGACCGCGATAGCAGAGGTGAGACCGTGGATCGGGTCGGCAGTGTCGGTCTCCCAGTTCAGGACCAAGAGAGAGTTGAGGGGGCTCGACTTGACGCCGGAGTTTGGCAAGCACTGGATGCCGACGTTCTCGGCGAATGACAGCAGGTTCATGCCCGTCGATGCAGACGGGGCCGAAAAGGCCGCTTGGACAAACATCGACAACGCATTCTCAAAGCCGGTTAGTCGATCGGACGATCCGGCTGACTACGTACCGACACAGATATTGGCGGAGTTGTTCCGCGCCGAGGGGTACGAAGCGATCATATACCGCAGTCAGCTTGGAGAGCAGGGCCAGTCTTGTCCAATCAGGAATGAGCCTGAAGAGGGGGCGGATTTCCAGCGGAAAA
>VYDB01000105.1 GCA_009843635.1 Gammaproteobacteria bacterium | reverse complement strand
TCCGGGACCCGCAGGGGAAAAACTAACAGATAAGGGCGTCCCGCCCTCGATTGGACTGCAGGAATGCGCCTTCCATTAGGAAGTCGGGATCAGGTGCCACTCTCCGAAACGGCCACCCGCACCCGGTAGCCGGGTTTTTCCGCGGTGATGCGGCGCGGTGGGGCATCGGCTGGCGCTTGCTTGGCGCGCTCGAAGCGCACCTGCCAGCCGAGTTGGCGGAAGCCCGTGAGGTTGCCTTCCGGGTCGCTGGTGGCCTCGGCAACCGGGGCTTTTACGGAGGGCCGTCCCTGCAGCCAGTCGAGCAGCAGGCTCAGCGGCAGGCTCCAGCCAAGTTCGGCGAGCATCAGCGCTTCGGGGCTGCCTGATGTTCGCACGTCACCATCCGCATCGGTGATTTCGAGCCGGTCCGGGGTTCCGCGCAGGCGGGTTTGGCCCTGTCCCAACGGCCCCCAAAGGTCGATCTCGAAGCGTTCGCCGGACTGCCGCCACACGAAACGGGCCGACCAGGATTCGCCGCCGTCAACAACGCCGATCTTGCCCTTGATGGAAAAGTCCGTTCCTGGCGATATCGGGGGGACCGAGACGCAACCGGCCAGCAACCAAAGCGCAACGAAAATCGCGTTTAGAAATAAGAGCTTGGGCGGGAACACGAAGAAGTGACTCTGCTACAATGAACGCCTTTCGACTTTTTGCTTTGGCCACGCCCCATCCACCATGGCAATTCTGGCTTACGGGCTCAACTACCGCACCGCGCCCATCGAACTGCGGGAACGGGTGGCATTCCCGGAAGATACGCTAGGCTCAGCGCTCGTGGAAGTGACGCAGGCGGTGCCGAGCGTCACCGAGGCCGCCATTCTCTCCACCTGCAACCGCACCGAACTCTATTGCGCCATTGAGCCGGAGCGCGAGCCGGCGTTGGCCGAGTGGCTGGCGGCGCACCGCGCCGTGTCGGTGGATGAACTGCAAAGCGCCATCTATCGCTATTGGGACCAGGACGCGGCCGGCCATCTGATTCGCGTCGCAGCGGGCCTCGACTCCCAAGTGCTCGGCGAGCCGCAGATCATGGGGCAGGTGAAGTCCGCCTATGAACTGGCGCGCAACCTCGGCGCCATGGGCTCGGAACTGAACCTGCTTTCGCAAGTGGCCCTGAACGCCGCCAAGCAGGTGCGCACGGACACCGGCATTGGCCGCAACCCCATATCGGTGGCCTACGCGGCGGTGACCATGGCCAAGCAGATCTTCACCGACCTGCCCCATAAGCGGGCGCTGCTGCTCGGCGCCGGCGACACCATCAAGCGGGTGGCCGAACACCTTGCTGAGCAGGGCATTGGCGGCATGACCATTGCCAACCGAACCATCGCCAACGCCGAGGCATTGGCCGCCCGTTTCAGCGCCTTGCCGGCACAGCTAAGCGCGGTGCCGAAGGCGTTGCGCGACCACGACATCGTCATCGCCTCAACCGGCAGTGCGCTGCCGGTGGTCGGCAAGGGGGCGGTGGAAGCGGCCATCCGGCAGCGCCGCCACCGGCCCATCTTCATGGTCGATATTGCCGTGCCCCGGGACATTGAGCCGGAGGTTGGGGAGCTGCCCGACGTGTACCTCTACAGCATCGATGACCTAAGCGCCATCGTCGAGGAAAACCGCCGTCAACGCTTGCTGGAAGCCGATTCCGCCGAAGCCTTGATCGACCAGGGCGCGCAGCGCTTCATCGCGGAGCGACGGGTGCGTCAAGGCCAGCGCATGCTGCGGCAATATCGGGAGAATGCGGAAGACGTGCAGGCCGCCGAACTGGAAAAGGCGCTTAAGAGCCTGCGCAGCGGCACAGCCCCCGAAGCGGTGCTCACCCGCCTCAGCGAAGGCCTGACCCGCAAGCTCATCCATCAACCCACGGTCGCCCTGCGCGCCGCGAGCGCCGAAGGGCGGGTGGATCTGCTTGAGGCGTTCAAGTCGGTTTACGGGCTTGACTGACTTGGGATTGGCCCATGTCGTTGTCGCCTTCAGTGAGAGCCAAGCTGGCCGACCTCTCCGAGCGGTTTGAGGAAGTCGGCGCGCTGCTGTCCGATGCCGAAGTGCTCGCCGACCGCCGCCGGTTCGAGGCGCTGTCGCGCGAATTCGCCGAGCTTGAGCCGGTCACCCAGAACTTCGAGCGCTTCAAGCGGCTGGAGCGCGAGCTTGAGGAGTCCGAGGCCCTGGCCCGCGACGGCGATGCGGAGTTGCGCGAACTGGCTCAGGAGGAGGCGGCCACCCTAAGCCAGCAGATCGCTGCCGCTGAATCCACCCTGCAGGCGCTGATGCTGCCGAAGGATCCCAATGACGAGGCCAACGTCTTCCTCGAAATTCGAGCCGGCACCGGCGGCGATGAGGCGGCCATCTTTTCCGGCGACCTGTTCCGCATGTACAGCAAGTACGCCGAGGGGCAGGGTTGGAGGCTTGAGGTGCTCAGCAGCCGCGCCGGGGAGCACGGCGGCTACAAGGAAATCATCAGCCGCATCGAGGGCGGCAACGTGTACAGCCGCTTGAAGTTTGAGTCCGGGGCCCATCGGGTGCAGCGGGTGCCGGAAACCGAGTCCCAAGGCCGCATTCACACCTCGGCCTGCACGGTCGCCATCCTGCCCGAAGCCGCCAGCATCGACAGCGTGGACATCGACAAGGGCGACCTGCGCATCGACACCTTCCGTGCTTCCGGCGCTGGCGGCCAGCACGTCAACAAGACCGATTCGGCGGTGCGCCTGACGCACCTGCCGAGCGGCATCGTCGTCGAATGCCAGGATGAGCGCTCGCAGCACAAGAACAAGGCCCGGGCCATGGCGCTGCTGCAGGCCAAGCTGCTCGACGCGGCCCGCACCAGGCAGCAGGACGAACAGGCCGAGTCAAGGCGCACGCTGGTGGGTTCCGGCGACCGCTCCGAACGCATACGGACCTACAACTTTCCCCAAGGCCGGGTCACGGACCACCGCATCAACCTCACGCTCTACCAGCTTGGCGACCTGCTGGAGGGGGCGTTGGACCCCATCGTGCAGCCGCTGGTGCAGGAGCACCAAGCCGACCTGTTGGCGAGCCTGGGCGATTCTTGAGCGGGACGAGCACACCTCTGTTGTGGTGTCGGGCTTCCCATGGCGCCTGACACGACGGTCGGCCAATGGCTGGCCGGGAACCGCGACCTCGACCGGCTTGACCGGGAGCTGCTGGCTTCCCGAGTGCTCAAGCTGACCCGAGCCCAGGTCATCGCCCGCCCGGAAGCCCCGCTTTCGTCCAGCCAACGCAGGAGCCTCGATCAACTTGCCGAGCGTCGCCGATGCGAGCCTTGGGCCTACATCACTGGCGAAAAGGAGTTTTTCGGCTTGTGCCTGGCGGTAGGCCCCGGCGCCCTGGTGCCGAGGCCGGAGACGGAGCGGCTCGTCGAACTCGTCATCGAACGAGCGCCCCAAGCTGGCCGGGTGCTTGATCTCGGCACCGGCAGCGGCTGCATCGCCGTGGCGGTCAAGGCGCAGCGCCCGGACCTGCGCGTCACTGCGGCAGACGTTTCCACGGCAGCGCTCGAAATCGCGCAGAGCAACGCGGAGCGCCACGGGGCGGACGTTGAATTCCTGCAAAGCGACTGGTTCAGCGCCATTGCCGGGCGTTTCGGCTGGATTGCGTGCAATCCGCCCTACATCGCCGACGCCGACCCGGCGCTGAACCAATTGCGCGCCGAACCACCAATCGCCTTGGTGGGTGGACGCCAGGGGCTGGCCGCCATCAACGCCGTCATCACGGGGAGCGGAGTCCACCTGGAGGCGGGCGGCACGCTCGTGCTGGAGCATGGTCGCGACCAAGGCAAGGCCGTGCGTCGGCAATTCGCCGACTGCGGATTTACCTCAGTCGAAACCCATCACGACTTGGCCGGACACCCGAGAATCAGCCTCGGCCGATTGTCTCCAATTCCGTGATTCAGGACTCAGGTGCTTTCCAACGGCCCAATCGAGGGCGGGACGCCCTCGCTCCGGGGGGTGACGCCTGTTTCGGGCTTGGATGCTGGCTTCGGGCGTGGACCCCGGGACCGAGGGCGTCCCGCCCTCGCACGGCGCGCAGCGCTGGTTAATCGTCCCCCATCACGCCGAAGATGTGCAGCAGGGAGACGAACAGGTTGTAGAACGAGGCGAACAGCGTCACCGTGGCGATGATGTAGTTGGTTTCGCCGCCGTGAATGATGGCGCTGGTCTGCCAGAGGATCGCCGCGCTGGCGAACAGCACGAAGGCGCTGGAGATGGCCACCGAGAAGGCTGACAGGTCGAAGAACAGGCTCAGCACCACCGCACCCATCAGCACGAAGAAGCCCACCACCAGAAAGCCGGAGAGAAAGCTGAAGTCCTTGCGGGTGATGACGGCGAAGGCCGACAGCCCAACAAAGGCCGCCGCCGTGGTGCCCAAGGCCGACGTCACCAAGCTCGGCCCGTTGGCCAAGCTGAGGTAGGCGTTGATGATTGGGCCGATGGTGAAGCCCATGAAGCCGGTCAACAGGAACGTGAACAGCAGCCCCAAGCTGCTGTCGGCGGTCTTGTGCACTGCGAAAATCAATCCGAAGAAGCCAACCAGCGTAACGATTGGGCCCAAGTACGGCGCCCCCATCGCCATCGAGACCCCGGCCATGAGCGCGCTGAAGGCCAGCGTCATGCCCAGCAGCATGTAGGTGTTGCGCAGCACCTTGTTGATGCTCACCGCGCCGGCGGCGCGGGCGGAAATCACGTCGGTGGGGGCCATGGGCCAATCTCCTGTTGCGTCCTAGTTTCCTTGATCGCGGGGCGAGGTTGTCGCTTGAATCAACTTCTGCGCCCGACGACCAACCTCTCATTGGCCTGAGGCGTCGCCTCGTTAGTTCATATATTGCGATATCCGCCGGAAGTTTCAAGAGGGGGGTTGAAATTCAGGGGCAGGTGGGCGAAGTTGTTCAAGCGGCGATTGTGAACCACCGCAACGACATGAACCCGAACGAAAACGGCTACAACATCGATCTCAGCGCGCACATGGCGGAATGCGACGCCAACTACCTGCGCGTGATGAAACTCTTTCCGAAGCTGCGCGAGCGCGCCCCAAGCGCCTTCTCCGTCAGCCTGAACGGGCGCCGAACGCAGGTGTCGGTGGAGGTGGCGGAACGCAGCCGCTACACCACGGTCATTCGGCTGCGCCAGTCTCCTGACGCACCTTGGGGCACCAATCCCGTGTTCCGGGTGCGGCTCTACCACGATGCCCGCTGCGCCGAAGTGATCGAGTACCAGTGCGCCAAGCACTTCAACGCGGTCTATCCCTACCCCAATGCCGGCATGCGCCAGCGCGACGAGAAGGCCCAAGTCAATCGGCTGCTCGGCGAATTCCTGGCCTTCTGCCTGCGCCACGGGGTCAACGCCGCCCGCGAGCCCCTGCTCGCAACATGAAAGAGCACCCCTGTTCGCTACCTAAAGAGCACCCCTGTTCGCTACCTAAAGAGCACCCCTGTTCGCAACATAGAGCACCAGCAATTCTCACTTTGGATCAAGTCTGCGCTTCGTTGCTCAGTCGAGGGCGGGACGCCCTCGCTCCGGAGCGGGATCCCCCGGAGCGAGTTTCCATCTTGTCAATGGTTTGATTGTGTCTTTTTTTGCG
>VYDB01000137.1 GCA_009843635.1 Gammaproteobacteria bacterium | reverse complement strand
CTCCAAAAACCCGACCGATCAACGGCAAATCAAGGACTTTTGAATAGGCCTGCCCCGCCTCGCCCCACGCTTGACCTTTCAGCCTGCGGCAGGTTTAGTTGTCCAGGTGCCCCGCCGAGGGACCGAAAACATGAGCGAATCCACAGCATCCCCTAGCATCGACTGGCGCTGCCGCCACACTTGGCGAACCGCATCGGCCAACACGGCATGGTGCCTCTTGGGCTGCGCGATCGGCGACTTCGGCACCATCGCCTTCTTCCAGTTCACCGGCATCCCCTGGCCGACGCTGGCGATCATGGTGCTGGCCATCATCAACGGCATAGTGACCTCCATTGCGCTGGAGACGGCGGTTCTTTGGCGGCAAATGGGCCCAATCGGTGCCTTCAGGACGGCGATCGGCATGTCGCTGATCTCCATGGTGGCCATGGAAACCGCCATGAACCTGGTCGACTGGGTCCTGACCGGCGGTGCGAAGCTGACTTGGTGGGTGATTCCGGTGATGCTCGCCGTCGGCTTCGTCACGCCCCTGCCCTATAACTACTGGCGCCTGAAGGCTCTCGGCAAGGCCTGCCACTGAAAGGCGTTCTTATCTCGACAGCCCGGCTAGCGCACTAGGAACCGCGTCTCCTTCCTGCTCGCTCCCCGACTGGCCTCCAGTTCCGCTGTAACGTCCTTGACCCGCGTCATCAGAGTCAGGGAATTCAGCGGCGACTCTCGATGTTGGCGGCCTGTTCCCGCCATCATTCATCCCAAGGAGCAGGCCTGTCCTAGAACTCCCAGACGAACAGCGCTTGAACGGCGCTTTCGTCCGTCGAGCCGTCGCCGAGCTTGTTCATCCAGAACTGGTACTCGATGCCAACCGCGATCCGTTCGCTCACATGCCATTGCAACTGGGGTTGCGCGAGGATCCAAGACGCGACCTTCCCGCCGAGTTCGTTGGTCCGTTTGCCAGCGTACTCGATGTGTCCCTCGATGCTGAAGTCCGCTCCGCCGATCCGGAATGGTCGTGCGAAGTTGAAATCCACTACGAGGGTGTCGTCCTGGGCGGGCGCCCCACCCGATGCGATGCCGCCGCTGTCATCCATGAGCGCCATCACGTCAAGGTTGGCAAATGCGAAGCCCGGCAGGTCGAGGGCCAGCCGCACGCCAGCGGCGTACTTTCGAACGTTGGAGTCCGCAGACCAGTTGACCCCGCCGATCAGGCCGACGTCCGACACCGGGCCGAAGGTCATCGGCTTGCCGCTGATCTTGCCCAAGCTCAGGTTGGCGTAGGCTTCGCCATAGGCGTCAAAGTCTTGGAAGCCGCTCTCCCGCGAGTCCTGCACATCGAGGAAGAAGAACAGGTTGCCGTGTTTCCAGCGGCTCGCATGCTGCAACGTGTAGGTGAGGTGGTCGGCGCTGCCGCCGCCAGCGAACGACGGGACATCCAGGCGCCCAAGCTGAAGGTGCAGTTCAGTGCTGCTCCACTCGGCTGCCTCGACCCGGCTTGCCAACAACAGCGCAGCCAGCACGCACAGGTACTGGGCCAGACCGTACGGCCCCAACAATCCCTGCGCGTTTTTCTCGGCCATCAACCGCGCCTCACCCGCCCATAGCTACAGCAACTTCTCCCAATATCGCACGGTTTTGCCGCTCGGCTGCAACTCGGCGCGCCCCACCGCCACGAACCCCATCCCTTCGTGGAACGCATCGGACCCAGGGTTGGGCGGCTCGAGATTGACTTCGCAGACGATGCGGTCGTGCCCTGCTGCCGTTGCGCGTTCGAACAGGTCTCGATAGAGACCGTCAGCGAGGCCCTGCCGGCGATGGCGCTCCGACACCACGATCCGGTCCACATAGACGAAGCGCCGCCTGCGCGGCGCGGTCTTGCGCCGCGATCAGCGCAATAGGCGGTGCCGCCGCTTCGCGAGTCTGGCGCATTCGGACCTCACCGCCGTGTATCCCTAGTTTCTCAAAAAGAAGCCTAAACTATCCGCGAGTCCGTCTTGCCCCAGTAGCGGTCCTTGAGCAGGCGCTTGTAGAGCTTGCCGGTGGGCAGGCGGGGCAGTTGCGCCATGAAGTCGATGCTCCTCGGGCACTTGTAGCGGGCGATGTGCTCGCGGGCGTATTCCAGCAGCTCGTCGGCCAGCGCGTCGTCGCCCTCGATGCCGTCGGGTGGCTGGACGACGGCCTTCACCTCCTCGCCCATTTCCTCGTTGGGCACGCCCACCACCGCCACGTCGGCGACCTTGGGGTGCATGATGAGCGCGTCCTCGATCTCCTGGGGATAGATGTTGACGCCGCCGCTGATGATCATGAAGGTGGCGCGGTCGGTGAGGTAGAGGTAGCCCTCGTCATCAACGTAGCCCACGTCGCCCAAGGCGGTCCAGTTGGCGTGCCTGGGGTGCTGGGCGTCCTTGGTCTTGGCCTCGTCCTTGAGGTACTCGAAGGGCATCTGGTCCATCTCGAAATAAACGATGCCGGGTTCGCCGTTCGGCAGTTCCTCGCCTTCCTCGTTGCAAATGTGGATGGTGCCGAGAATGGGTTGGCCCACGGTGCCGGGATGGGCAAGCCATTGCTCGGGCGTGGCGTGGGTGAAGCCGTTGAGTTCGGTGCCGGCGTAGTATTCGTAGATGATCGGCCCCCACCAATCGAACATCTGCTGCTTGATGCCCACTGGGCAGGGCGCGGCGGCGTGAATGGCCACCTTGTGCGATGACAGGTCGTAGCCGCTGCGCTGCTCTTCGGGCAGCTTGAGCAGGCGGGTGAACATGGTCGGCACCCATTGGCTGTGGGTGACACGATGGTCTTGAATTGCCCTCAGGGCGCCCACCTCGTCGAAGCGCGGCAGCATCACCACCGTGCCGCCCAAAACTTGGGTGGAGATGCAAAAGCCGATCGGTGCGGAATGGTACAGGGGTGCCGGAGAAAGATAGACGGCGTTCTCGTCAAACCCCCAAAGACCCTTCTGCAGGGCGCCGACAGCGCCCGCATCTTCATGGATCTTGTTCGGCGGCAGCGGCCGGTAGATGCCCTTGGGGCGGCCCGTGGTGCCGGAGCTGTAGAGCATGAAGGAGCCCGCCGGCTCATCATCGAGATTCTCGGCGGGCTTGCCGGCGATGGTGTCCTCATAGGCCTCAAAGCCTTCCACCGTGCCCCCGGTCATCAGCCAAGTGTGGCAGTTGGGCGCATGGCGCGGCAAATCCTGGGCCACCTCGCCTAGGTAGTTCGAGGTGATCAACGCTTGGGACTCGCTGTTGTCGATGATGTAGCCCGCTTCCTCGGCAGTCAGGTAGCGGTTCACCGTGGTCACGTAGAGGCCGGAGCGCATCGCCGCCCAGACCACCTCGAAGTAGCGCAGGTTGTTCTCCATGAAGATGCACATGCGGTCACCGTGGCGCAGCCCCCGCGCCCACAGCAGTTGCGCGAGCTGGTTGGAGCGGTCGTTCAGTTCGCCGTAGGAGAGCGTTTCGCCGGTGGTGGCGTGAATGACCGCCGGTTTGTCGGGGCATTCAACCCCCCACTTGCCTGGATACATCGCGCAGTCCTCGTGTTCTTAGTGATTGCCTGTGTCTGCCTGTGCGCCTTTTGCCGCCGCGCGGCTGAAGGGGATGGCCGAAGTCCTTAGCCGGAGAGTTCCGTGTTGAGGCGGGCGCACTCGGCGGCAAAGGTGATGGCCGCCTCGTCCCCGCCAATGGTCAGCCCGGTGAGGCCTGCGTCCTCCCAAGCCCGGAAGCGCTGGCGTATCCGGGCCTTGGGGCCTACCAGCGCGCCCTGGTCAACGAACTCGTCCGGCACCGCCGCCGCTGCCTCATCCTTGCGTTTGGCCAGGAAGAGTTCCTGAATCCTCTCGGCCGCGTCGCCAAAGCCGCGCCGCACCATCATTTCCTTGTGGAAGTTCTTGTGGCGATGGCCCATGCCGCCGACGTACAGGGCGACGTTGGGTTTCAGCCGGCCGAGTGCCGCCTGCACCGCGGCGCTGGAATCCTCGGTAATCATCACCTGGGTGCCCGCCTGGGCTTCAAAGTCCGCCCGGCTCTTGCCCGCCTTGGCCAGCCCTTCGTCGATCCAGTCTTGATAGAGGTGGGCGGACTCCGGCACGTAGCCCAAAGGCAGCCAGCCGTCGGCTATCTCGGCGGTTAGGCGCACGGTGGAGGCCATGCCGGTGCCGAGCCAAATGGGAATGTCGGGATTCATGTGCAGGATAGACTTCAGCGGCTTGCCGACGCCCATCGCCCCCTCGCCTTCGTAGGGCAGGCTGATCTCCTGGCCATCGTGGGTGACCGGCTCTTCACGGGCCCAGATTTTCTTCATGATGGTGACGTAGTCCTTAAGGCGATAGTAGGGCCGGCCCCAAGGCTGCCCGTACCAGCCTTCCACGATTTGCGGACCGGATACGCCGATGCCGCAGATCACCCGGTTGCCGCCCGCCAGTTGGTCCAGGGTGGCCATGGCCATGGCCGCGTTGGCGGGGGTGCGCCCGGCGAGCTGGATGACCGCCGTGCCAAGGCGGATGCGTTCGGTGCGCGCGGCGATGAAGGCCAGCGGCGTGATGGCGTCGGAGCCATAGGCTTCGGCGGTCCACACCGAATCGTAGCCAAGCCGTTCGGCAAGTTGCACTTTCTTGATGGGCAACGAAAGGCCAGCCCCGGAATAGCCGAGCATAAGTCCGAGTTTCATCGATCCCCCTTAATCCAAACGAGACAACTGCGGCGCGGCCAGCTTCCTGCTCGCGTACCCTGTGGGCGGGCTATCTTCTCAAATGCCGCCGCCATTTTGATTGTACTAGACTTTTTTTGGAGTGGGGTCGCTCTCAGACCACCCTTTCTGATCAGAGAGGACGTTTCAACAGTAATGTGAGGCTCAAGTTGAGCCCTGTAGTGAGAATTGTTAACCTCAGTTCAAATCATGAATCTCATGGTGTAGTTTTGATGGCCAATCAACCGAAGCCGATCTCTTGGGCACCGCTCCAGACTGACGATGTCGAAAAGCTGCCACTGCAGGTGCGGGACCGTTTGGACGCTGAAGTCGAGCGCGGGGAGGATGACGAATGGGTCGTGGTGCATGCCACCGGCGTGTCAGTAGGCGGTGTGATGGATCGGCTGAGCCGACTCTACGGGAGGCGCTTTAAGGAGGGCAGCGTTCAGGATCTAGACCGTGTTTTGGCATGGCTGGTGTCCGCGGGTTCCGGCGTTCAGGCGCAGTTGGCGGTCGATAATCTGGAGTTGCGGCGCGAGTACTTGGAGGAAACGCCGATGCTGACGGCGGCTGACGTTCATGCAGGTTCCGGTTTGCAGTCGCGGAACACCAGCGAGCCGGCCTCGCGGTGGAAGGCCGAGCACAAGCTGTTCGCCGTCCGGGTGGGCAGGCGCGACCTGTACCCCGCATTTCAATTCGAGGACGGAGCGCCTCGGCCGATCATCAAGGACATACTCACCGTGCTTCCAGAGGCCATGACGGGATGGCAGAAGGCGCTGTGGTTCGCCTCCGGAAACGGGTGGCTCGATGGCGACGAACCGCAGCAACGCTTGGACGAGGGCCAGCAGGTCGTCGAAGCAGCTCGCCGGCTGGCGGAGCCGGCGAGTGGATGAGGCGGCGGTTGCACCGGTTCCCTCGCCACCGCCCGTTTTAGCGGAGCCGAATCTGGTCGAACTGACGTCGGGCAGCGTGCTGTACCGTGTTCACCGGCGCAACTTGGAAGGAAATGGCTTCAATCCCTGCCAAGGTGGCCAGACACGCTTCGCCCCCATTCGGGATTCGCGCAACCGCTGCATTCCGTCGCTCTACGCAGCCAGCACTGTGGTCGCGACGATCCATGAGACGATTTTCCACGACATTCCGCCGAATGCCCGTCGGAAGACCGTGCCGCAGCTTGTCATCGAGGAAACCAAGCTCAGCGCATTGCTGGTCCGCCGCACCTTGCAATTCGCCAGTCTGCGCGCGCCGGACCTGATGAAGTGGGGCATCCAACGGCACAGCCTGATCGACAGCCTGCCGACCCAATATCATCGCACCGCGATGTGGGCCAAAGCGATCCACGAACAGTTTGACTACGTGGACGGCTTGATTTGGACGTCGAACCGCTGCGACCCTGACGACGCGCTGCTGATGTTCGGCGGTCGGGTTGCCGAGGACGATTTCGCAGTCGCGGGTGTACGAGACGGCTACGACGCGTCCTTCCTAAACGACGTAAGGAACGCAGGTGAGCGCAGCGGAATTCGCATTACGCAATAGCGAATCCCCTACGAGGAGATGAAACCTGACGTGCCGTCAACGGCCCATGTTGGGGGCTCGAAGACAATGGTGGCCTGCGCAGGCGGTGATCTGGTCGAGATGCGGCCCCCTAGGTCGGCTTGCGTGCGTGGATCAGGAAGCTGGGCGTAAAGATGCCCAGTTCGCCGCCTTCCACAAGGGCGTCGGCTGCGACGTTGAGAATCCGGGCCGCCTCGGACGTGCCAGCCGGGGCTATGCGGATTCGTTCAAGAGCGCGAGTAAGCGTTGCGGTGAAGGCACGTCCCGCCGGAATGCGCGCGAACGAGGACAGGGAGATGTCTCGCCCCTGAAGCGCCATGTACCAAGGTGATGCGGGGTCCCCATGCCTGGCTTGTTGGTCAACGGCCTCGATCACCTCGAAGCCGGCGCTTTGCACGGCATCGACGTATTCTCCCGCGATCGCCAACTCCGGCGTTGCATTGGCTCTCTCGATCCGCTCCCGAATTTCGTTGTGCCGGCTGTTGCTGACATCGAAGGCATCCGTGAGGCACCAATCCACGATGGCGGCTTCGGCGCCGGGCTTCAGCAATCGGTGGAATTCGCGGAACGCCAGTCGCCGGTTGGGGGCATGACACACCGCCTCAAATGAGTAAAGGGCATCGAAAGCGCAGTCCGGCAGCGGCACATCCATGAAGTCCGCATGGAGAAATCCACATGAGCCGCTCAGACCTGCGCGTTGCAGCCGGTTCTGGCCGCGGCGGATTTGGTAGTCATTGAGGTTGACTCCCGTGATGTTCGCGCCGGTGGCCTGCGCGATGCGGATGAGCGGCCCGCCCACGCCGCAGCCGATGTCCCCAACCTCCATCCCGGGCCCAAGCCCGAGGAGCTGGCCGATTTCCTCTTCGTGTCGCTGCTGGGAAGCGCGCAAGCTCTCCCGCGGCTGGCGTGGGGAGAAGTGGAACGACTGGCCCCAGGCGATCTCGTAGAACATCGTGACCACGTCGTAGTAACGGCTAACCGACTTAGGTTGTTCGCTAACCCGGTGCGTATCGTGCGGCGAGAGTTCGCGCACCTCTCCAAGCCGCTGGAAGTCGGTCAGGGCACTGTGCAATCCGTCTCGCCTCATGTCGGTCTTCTCCGTCTGCAATCGATGCGGCCCAGCTTGGCCGCAAGGGCGGGCAGTTTAGACTTTACAACGCTGTTTTTCCCACCTACTCTTGGCCTCGGCTTCGATCCCCATGCGGGGACGGAGACCGCTGGCGCGCCCTTGGGCGGCGCCGGCAACGCTTAGCAAGCGCCAGGACTTGATCCGCCTTGGAGGACAGGTACCCATGCAATTCGATGGCAGCAGCCACTCGCTTACCGCCTCTGCGCGTCAATGCGCGCCTTCTGCACCGCCTCCGGTTCCCGGTCCCGGCCTCATGCTCCACACACCCGGGAGAACGCCTTGAACACCCTTGACTTTGCGCGGCGCAAGGCCGCTCGAGAGCCCATTTCCATGGTCACCTGCTACGACTTTTGGTCGGCCGAGGTCCTGAATCGAACCGATGTCGATTGCCTGCTGGTGGGCGACAGTCTCGCCATGGTCGTGCATGGCTTCGATAGCACCGTGCAGGCTACGGTGGAAATGATGGCGCTGCACGCCGCTGCGGTGCGGCGGGGCGCGCCGGACAAGTTCATCGTCGGCGACATGCCCTTCCTGTCCATGCGCAAGGGCCGGGGCTTTGCCATGGATTCGGTGCAGGCGCTCATGCAGACCGGCGTCAACGCCATCAAGGTGGAGGGCGAGGCGGGCCAGGCGGAGTTGACGGCTCATATCGTCGAATCCGGCGTGCCGGTGATGGGGCACCTAGGCTTGACGCCTCAATCGGTGCAAGCCTTTGGCGGGCACAAGGTGCAGGGCCGCAACGAAGGCCAAGCCGGACGGATACTCGACTCCGCCCGCAAGCTGGAGGCGGCTGGCTGCTTCGCCCTGGTGCTCGAATGCGTGCCCCGGCAACTGGCGCGGCGCATCACCGAGGAACTGTCCATCCCCACCATCGGCATCGGCGCCGGGCCCGACACCGATGGCCAAGTGCTGGTGCTGCAGGACATGCTGGGCATGAACCCAGACTTCAAGCCGCGCTTCTTGCGCCACTACGCCGATGGGCGCGGGCTGATTCGCAGCGCCGTCGACCGCTTCGCCGAAGACACCCGAAGCGGCGCATTTCCGGCCATCGCGGAGTCATATGGGTGAGAGCCTTCAGCTTGCCTCAGAACGGTACGCCGCCCACGCCGAAGGCACCACCTGTTGGCCGTAAGGCGGTCTCCACATGTCCAAGATAGTTATTCGCAGCATCGATGAGTGGCGGCGGTTTCGCGCTGCGCTCACCGGCAGCCTCGGCTTCGTGCCCACCTTGGGCGGATTGCATGAGGGTCATGCCGCGCTGATTCAGCGGGCCGCCGCCGAAAATGACCTCGCCGTGGTGAGCCTGTTCCTGAACCCGACCCAGTTCGACGATCCCGGGGATCTCGCGAGTTATCCAGCCAGCCTTGAGGATGACTTGGCTTACGCCGAAGCCCAGGGCGCGAGCGCCGTGCTGGCACCGGACCGGGAGGCGATCTACGCCGATGGCTTTCGCTTCCAGGTTGAGGAGTCGCCGCTCAGCCGCGAACTCTGCGGTGCCCATCGGCCAGGGCACTTCAGCGGCGTCCTGACGGTGGTGCTGAAGCTCTTGAACCTAGTCAAGCCGGACCGCGCCTATTTCGGCGAGAAGGACTACCAGCAACTTGAGCTCATCCGCGGCATGGCGGAGGCTTTCTTCATCGACTCGCAGATCGTGGCCTGCCCAACGGTGCGTGATGCTGATGGCCTCGCATTGAGCTCGCGCAACGCCCGGCTCGACGCCGCAGGCAGGGCGCTGGCGCCGCGGTTGCGCGAGGCGTTGGCCTGCCCCGGCTCCGATGGCCAAGTGGCCGAAGCCCTTTCCCGCTTGGGCTTTGACGTGGACTACGTGGCCACCCGCTTCGGCCGCCGGCTGGCGGCGGCAAGCATCGGCAACGGGCAGGGCAGGGTGCGCCTGATCGACAACATCCCGCTGGCACAGATCTGCGCTGCCAGCGACGCCAACGGAGACAACCCATCATGATTCTGGCCCTTGACGTCGGCAACAGCCAGATTTACTGCGGCGTCTTCGATGAGGGCAAATTGGTGGTGCAGTTTCGCCGCACCTCCACCGTGCGGGGCTCGTCGGACGAACTTGGCGTCTTCCTGCGGGCGGCGTTGCGGGAAAACGGCATCGACCCCAACAACGTTGCCCAGATCACGGCCTGTTCGGTGGTGCCGGACATCAACTACTCCCTGCGCGCCTGCTGCCAGAAGTACTTCAATATCGAGCCGCTGATCCTGCGCCCCGGCATCAGGACCGGACTCAAGATCGGCTACAAGGACCCCAAGGAGGTGGGCGCCGACCGCATCGCCGACGCCATGGGCGCGATCAAGCTGTTTCCGGACCGCAACCTGATCGTCATCGACTTCGGCACCGCCACCACCGTGTGCGCCATCACCCGCGACCGAGAATTCCTCGGCGGCAACATCGTTCCCGGCCTGCGGCTGGCCATGGACGCCTTGGAATCCAAGACGGCGCAACTGCCGTCGGTGGAGATCAAGCCGGTGCGCTCGTCGATCGGACGCACCACCGTGGAGAGCATTCAGAGCGGTCTGTACTGGAGCAACGTCGGCATGGTGAAGGAACTCGTGCAGCGGATCAGCGACGAGGTGTTCAGCGACGACCGCCCCCTAGTAATCGCAACCGGCGGCTTCTGCCACCTGTTCAATCGCGAAAAGCTGTTTGATCGAGTGGCGCCCGACTTGATTCTCACCGGCCTGCTCGAAGCGTTGCAGCTCAATTCCTGACCTCGCCCCTACCTCTTGCGTCAACCTTCCCCTATATTGCGCCGATGAACTAGAAGCGGCGGACCTCGCCGCCCCAATTCACGCGCTTTGCCGGAGGCTTTGGTGCCAGACGGGTCGCGACAGGAGTTTTCCATTCGCCAAGACACGGCCATGACCTACAGCGGGGCGCTGTCCTTTCTGCGCTGTAGGCGCACCCGGGACATCGAGGGGGCGGACATCGTAGTCTCGGGGGTGCCGTTCGACTGCGCCACCACTTTCCGTCCCGGCGCCCGTTTCGGTCCGGCAGCCATCCGGGCCGCCAGCGTTCAACTGGCCGAGATCACCGAGCGGGCGTTTCCCTTCGGCATTGATCCCTTCGCTGCGGTTGGCGTGGCCGACTACGGCGACTGCGAGTTCGATTCCGGCTACCCGCAGCATGCCGTGGCGGTGATCGAGCGCCATGCCCGTGCCATCTTGGCCCAAGGCGCGATGATGCTGACCTTCGGCGGCGACCACTTCGTGACCTACCCGCTGCTGCGCGCCCATGCGGAGCGGCACGGTCCGCTGGCGCTGATTCACTTCGACGCCCACGTGGACACTTGGGCGGATGACGGTGAACGCCTCGATCACGGTTCGATGTTTCTGCGCGCCAAGCGCGAGGGCCTGATCGACGTGGCGCACTCCGTGCAGGTCGGCATCCGCGCCTACAGCGAAAGCGACCACGGCTTCACCATACTGGACGCGCCTTGGGTGCATGAGCATGGGCCCGGCGCGGCGCTTGCGGAGATCCTGCGCGTGGTGGGCGAACGCAAGGCTTATCTCACGTTCGACATCGATTGCCTGGACCCAGCCTTCGCCCCGGGCACCGGAACGCCGGTGGCGGGCGGCCTGTCGTCCGCCCAAGCGCTGGCCATTGTACGAGGGCTTGGGCCACTCGACATCGTTGGCATGGATGTGGTGGAAGTGGCGCCCGCCTACGATCATGCCGAAATCACGGCCATCGCCGCCGCCACCCTCGCCCATGACTTTATCGGTCTGCAGGCGCTAAAAAAATCCCAAACACCTGAGAATCCGGTCGCTTCCAGCGCTGGCAAGGCAGGGACTTAAAGCCATGCACCTTGGTCTAACGCCTTGGAACTTTAACGACCGTTCGGCCCAGTCCTTGGCCCGGCAGGCGCAAATCGGCGAATCCTTGGGCTATGAGTCGTTTTGGCTGCCGGAAAGCCACTTCACGGCGGGTGCCCTGCCGGATCCGCTCATGCTGTTGGCGGCGGCCGCCGCAGGCACCGAGACCATTCAACTCGGCACCACCTCCTATCTGCTGCCGATGCGCAATCCCCTACTGGCTGCCGAGCAAGTGGCAGTGCTCGATCAACTCTCCGCTGGGCGCGTGCTGCTCGGCGTCGGGCGCGGTTTTGCGCCTGCCATGCTGCGTGCCTTTGACGTGGCGCCTCGGGAGAAGCGGGCGCGTTTCGAGGCCAACCTCGACGTGATGATGCGGGCATGGGCCGGGGAACCCATCGCCGTGGAGGGCGCTGACGAGCCGCTGCGGCTCGACCCGCTGCCCGTTCAGCAGCCCCATCCCCCGGTCTGGGTGGCCGCCTTCGGGCCGAAGGCTCTGGCTCAGGCGGGGCGCTTGGGCTTGCCGTACTTGGCGTCGCCGATGGAAACGCTGAGCAGCCTGCGGGCCAATTTCGAGGCCCACGGACGGGCGGCGGTCGAAGCCGGCCACGGCGATTTGAGCGTTCGGCCCATCATGCGCACGGTCTTCATCGGCCGCAGCCGCCGGGAGGTGGAGGCGGTTAGACAAGGCCTCGCGGATGCGGGGCGGCCGCGGCGGGACGACAAGGCGGATGTCGACGATTGGGCGTTGGTTGGCGATCGGGGCCACGTGGCGGCAAAATTCGATGAATACCAAGAGGTGCTCGGCGCCACGCACATCGTCGTCACCCGCTTGCGTATCGGCGGCATTGCCGAGCAGCGTCTGATGGCGTCCATCGCCGATGTCCTGGATTTGTTCTGACCGATCAAGGGACCCAACATGCCCTTTAACGTCTTGTATCCGTTCTTTCGATGGGGCCGCAACCGCGACGTGGAACTCGCCAGCATGGGCGAGACCGGGCGCGCCGAGTTCAGCACCACCTTCGAGGCGATCAGCGTTGCCCAGTGGGCGGCCTGCGACGCCATCGTTACGGTGGCTGACCTGCCGGAAGGCTGCCGCGCCCAGTTGCGCCAATGCCGCATCGTCGTCACCCCCAAGGTCGGCTTCGACAACTTCGATCTCGCCGCCTGGGCTGAGCTTGGCATCCCCCTGTGCAACGTGCCGGATTACGGCACCCAGGAGGTGGCCGACCACGCCATGGCGCTGATGCTGTCGCTGATGAAGGGCATCACCTTCCACACCCGGGAACTCAAGGCGAGCCCTCGTGAGCACTGGCGCCCGGCCCTCAATCCCTATGGGCGGCGGCTGTCCGCCTGCACGTTCGGCATCGTTGGCTTAGGCCGCATCGGCACCGCCGCGGTGCTGCGGGCCAAGGCCTTCGGCATGGATGTGGTGTTTTACGACCCCTACCTCAGCAACGGCGTCGATCTCGCCATCGGTGTGCGCCGGGTGCATGCCTTGGATGAGCTGTTCGCCACCAGCGATGTGGTCAGCGTGCATGCGCCGCTGTCGCCCGAAACCGAGAGGATGATCGACGCCCGGGTGCTGGCCGCCAGCAAGCCGGGGCTGATTCTCATCAACACGGCGCGCGGGCCGATCGTCGATCTCGACGCCTTGGCGGAGGCACTGAGGAAGGGCCAAGTGCAGGCCGCCGGCCTCGACGTGCTGCCGGAGGAGCCGGCCGATCCGGAGCATCCCCTCATCAAGGCTTGGGCCAACGATGAGGATTGGGTGGACCACCGCCTGCTCATCACGCCCCACTCCGCCTTCTTCACCCCGGAATCGGCTTACGACATGCGTTTCAAGGGCGGCGAAATCGCCCTGACCTACCTAGCGGGCGGGCGGCTGCAGAACTGCGTCAACCAGCACTTGCTGGACCAAAGAGCATAAGCCCGCGATATCGTTCATGGCTGAGCCCAACTTCGAAAAACGGCGCCAGCGGGTCTATCTGATTCTCTCCGGCGTGTTCCTTGGCACCTTGGCGCTGCTGAACGTCCTCGGCATCAGCCGCTTCCTGGACCTGTCCTTCGAACTGTTCGGCATCAACGTTCCGATGGTGGTGGCCATTGGCGTTCTGCCCTACCCCATCACCTTTTTGTGCACCGACCTGATCAGCGAGCTGTTCGGCGAGAAGAAGGCGCGGGACATGGTTTGGGTGGGCCTGCTGCTCAATGGCTGGGTGGTGTTCCTGCTGTGGCTTGGCGGCGCGCTGCCCGGCTTCGAGCCGATGGACCCCGCCACCGGGCTGCCGCAAACCGACGCCGCCGGACGGCTGCCGGTCTTCTTCGAGGTGCGCCAACTCGCCTTCGGCGCAGTGGCGGCGTCAATGATCGCCTACCTGGCCGCCCAATTCTGCGACGTGCGACTGTTCCACTTCTGGAAGAAGCTCACGGGCGGACGCCACCTGTGGCTGCGCAACAACGCCTCCACGATGACCAGCCAGATGGTGGACACCACCGCGGTGATCCTCATCACCCACTTCTACGCCCATGCGCTGCCCATTGATGAAGCGGCGCCCTTGGCGCCCCAATTGCTGACGTTCATCCTCTCCGGATACGTCTTCAAGCTGCTTGTGGCGGCAGTCGATACCGGCCCGGTGTACCTGCTGGTTCGTTGGCTGCGGCCCTACTTGGGCCTGAAGGGCACCGAAGAGGCCACGGCATAGGGATGGGGTCAGCGCTCCACCTGGCCGAGGTTGGCGTGCAGCACCGCGCCGTTGATGACTGGATTTTCAGCCGCCCAATGCAGGGTGTCGGCAATTTCAGAGGGCTCAATGAGCCGACCGTAGGCGGATAGGCCGCGCACGGCGTCCATGGCCTCCTCCGGCACATGGGCGCGCAGCATTTCCGTATCCGTGAAGCCTGGGCAGATGCAGGCGGTGTGGATGCCCCGACCGGCCAAGTCCTGGCAAGTGGCCCGCATCATGCCGACCAAGGCATGCTTGGTGACCACATAGGAAAAGCTGTTCGGCACCGCTTTCTCCGCCAGCGTCGAGCCGACGTAGAGTATCGAAGAGCCGCTGGGCATGCGGGGAATGACGAAGCGGTTCAGCGTGTTGGGCGCTGCCAGGTTGACTTCCATCACGGCGCGCAACTGATCGCTCGACGTATCGGCGGCGCTGTCGTTCAACAGCCGCGAGGCGTTATGGATGAGCGACACCGCATCGGCGCCAGCCAGGGCTTCGCTCAGCCGATCGCCCAACGTATCAAGGAAACCCGCATCGGACAGGTCGCCCGGCAGGTGATTGACCGACGGCAGGGGACAGGGCCGGCGGGAGATGTTGGTCACGGCGTAGCCGGCGTCGGCGAAGCGGCGCGCGGTGGCGAGACCGATGCCGGCGCTCGCGCCAGTGATGATCAGTGTCTTCATGGGTGCCTAAAATAACTCGATTTAACTTGAAAATAGCGGTTGCGGGACGGGCAATGGCTCTGTATAGTGCGCCGTCCCGATTTCGGGGGTTCTTTAACAGGAGAGGTGCCCTGCCTAGCGCTAGCGCGGGTTAGGGCTTTTTTGTCGCGTTTTGGAGGTCGTTCGGTGCCCAACCAGCGCATCCGCATTCGCCTGAGAGCGTTTGACCACAAGCTGATCGACGTATCGACCCAAGAGATTGTCGATACGGCGAAGCGCACAGGGGCGCAGGTGCGCGGGCCGATCCCCCTGCCTACGCGGAAGGAACGATTCACCGTGCTGATATCGCCGCATGTCAACAAGGATGCCCGCGACCAGTACGAAATCCGAACGCACAAACGTCTCCTGGACATCATCGAACCCACCGAGAAGACCGTCGATGCGCTGATGAGGCTCGATTTGGCGGCCGGGGTAGAGGTGCAGATCAGTTTGAATTGACGAAAACGCCGCGCCGCCAATGGCCGGCGTTTTTTTACGCGCCGGGGTTGAACCCCAAACCAGGATCGAAGCATGGCCATTGGCTTGATTGGCAAAAAATGCGGCATGACTCGGGTGTTCACCGACGAGGGCGCGTCCGTGCCCGTCACGGTCATTGAAGTCGAGCCCAATCGAGTCATCCAAGTCAAAACGCCGGAAAGCGACGGCTACGCCGCTGTTCAGGTCACCGCCGGCGCCGGCCGGCGCAACCGCGTCACCCGCCCCATGGCCGGCCACTTTGCCAAGGCCGGTGCCGGGCTCGGCCGGGGGCTGTGGGAATTCCGCGTGGACCGCGTTGACGAAGCCTTGGTTCCCGGCGCTGAGTTTGGCGTTGAGGTTTTTGAAGCTGGGCAACGGGTGGATGTGCGCGGCACCTCCAAGGGCAAGGGCTTCGCCGGCACCATCAAGCGATGGAACTTCAGCGGCCAGGACGCCAGCCACGGCAACTCCATCTCCCACCGGGCGCCCGGCTCCATCGGCCAGTGCCAAACGCCGGGGCGGGTGTTCAAGGGCAAGAAGATGGCCGGGCAACTCGGCAACACCCGCATGACCACCCAAAACCTCGAGGTTGTGCGTGTCGATAAGGAACGCAATCTTCTGCTGGTGAAGGGCTCGGTGCCGGGGCCTGCGGGGGGCGATGTGCAGATTCGCCCGGCCATCAAGAGGGCTGCGTCATGAAGCTCGCGCTGCAAGCCGGCGGCAGCGTGGAGCTGTCCGAAGCAGCCTTTGGCCGCGAATTCAACGAGGCCTTGGTGCATCAGGTGGTCAACGCCTACCAAGCGGCAGGCCGGCAGGGTTCGAGAGCCCACAAGTCCCGATCGGAACGGCGCGGCGGCGGTCGCAAGCCTTGGCGCCAGAAAGGCACGGGGCGAGCCCGGGCGGGCAGCATCCGTAGCCCCATCTGGCGCGGCGGTGGCGTCACCTTCGCGGCCAAGCCGCAGGATCATTCGCAAAAGGTCAACCGCAAGATGTATCAGGGCGCGGTGCGCTGCATTCTGTCCGAGCTGATCCGCCAAAACCGCCTCATTGCCCTCGACGCCTTCTCCATTGACGCCCCCAAGACCCGCGCCCTCCTCGACAAACTCGCCTCCCTCGACCCAAAGCCTGAAGGAAAGCTGCTCCTCGTCGCCGACGGCGTGGACCGCAACCTCGAACTCGCTGCCCGCAACCTGCGCGAGGTGGCCGTTCGCGACGTTGCCGCCATCGATCCGTTGAGCTTGGTGAGCTTCGATCAGGTGCTGATGACCGTCGGCGCGCTGAAGAAGCTTGAGGAGGCGCTGGCGTGAACGAAGAACGCATTTACATCGTGCTCGACGAACCGCACATTTCGGAAAAGGTCACCAACCTTGGCGATTCGAGCAACCAATACGCATTCAAGGTGGCCAAGGACGCTACCAAGGCGGAAGTCAAGGAGGCGGTGGAGCAGCTATTCGGCGTCGAGGTGCTCAACGTGACCACGCTCAACGTGCGCGGCAAGGTCAAGCGCAATCGGTACGGCACCGCCCGCAAGAAGAACTGGAAAAAGGCCTACGTGCGCATCGCTGCCGGCCAGGAACTCGACACTATGGTAACGGAGTAGGGCCGTGGCAGTCGTCAAGGCAAAACCAACATCCCCGGGCCGGCGCTTCGTCGTCACGGTGGTCAATCCGGATCTGCACAAGGGCGCGCCGCACAAACCCTTGCTCAAGGGATTGAGCAAATCCGGGGGGCGCAACAACCACGGTCGCATCACTACCAGGCACCGGGGTGGCGGGCACAAGCGCCACTATCGAATCATCGATTTCAAGCGCAACAAGGATGGCGTGCCCGCCCGCGTCGAGCGCCTTGAATACGACCCCAACCGCACCGCGAACCTCGCTTTGCTCAAATATGCGGATGGTGAGCGGCGCTACATCATCGCGCCCAAGGGGTTGCGGGCCAATGATCCGGTCATGAGCGGCTCAAGCGCTCCCATTCGCCCCGGCAACGCGATGGCCTTGCGCAACATTCCGGTCGGCAGCGTGGTGCACTGCATTGAACTCAAGCCCGGCAAGGGGGCGCAACTCGCCCGCAGCGCCGGCACCTCCGCGCAGCTCGTGGCCCGGGAAGGCAACTACGCCACCCTGCGCCTGCGCTCGGGAGAGATGCGCCGGGTGCTCGCCGAATGCCGCGCCACGGTCGGTGAAGTGGGCAACAGCGAGCACAACCTGCGTTCCCTCGGCAAGGCTGGGGCCAAGCGCTGGCGTGGGGTTCGCCCCACCGTGCGCGGCGTGGCCATGAACCCGGTGGATCATCCCCACGGTGGCGGCGAGGGCAAGTCCTCGGGCGGCCGACATCCCGTCTCGCCTTGGGGCGTACCCACCAAGGGCCACAAAACGCGCAGCAACAAGCGCACCGACGGGCTCATCGTGCGCCGCAGGACGAGGAGGTAAAGCCATGCCGAGATCGGTGCGAAAGGGTCCCTTCGTCGATCTTCACCTGATGAAGAAGGTGGATCAGGCCGTGCAGAGCGGCAGCAAGCGGCCCATCAAGACTTGGTCGCGCCGTTCCATGATCCTGCCGGACATGGTGGGGCTGACCATCGCCGTGCACAACGGGCGCCAGCACGTGCCGATCTTCGTTAGCGAAGAGATGGTCGGCCACAAGCTCGGCGAATTTGCCCCGACGCGAACCTACCGGGGCCATGCTGCGGATCGCAAGGCGCGCCGGTCATGATGGTTTCCGCCACCGCCAGACGGCTTGCCATATCGCCGCAGAAGGCCCGCTTGGTCGCCGACCAAGTGCGCGGGCGGCCCTTGGATCAGGCGCTCGGCTTCCTGAGCTTCAGCCCGGCCAAGGCGGCGGTGCTGGTGCGCAAGGTGGTGGAGTCGGCGATCGCCAACGCGGAAAACAACGAGGGCGCGGATGTGGATGAACTCTGGGTTGCGGAGATTCAAGTCAACGAAGGCACCACGCTGAAGCGCATCAAGCCCCGCGCCAAGGGCCGGGCGGATCGCATCTTCAAGCGCACCAGCCACATTACCGTGACCCTGTCGGACGAGTAGCAAGATGGGCCAGAAAGTACATCCAACCGGAATCCGCCTTGGCGTGGTCAAGTCGCATAAGTCCATCTGGTACGCAGACAAGCAGCAGTATTCGGAATACCTGCTCAAGGATCTGGAGGTGCGCGAGTACCTGCGCAAGCGCCTGGCCCAGGCGTCGGTCAGCGGCATCGAAATCAAGCGCTCGGCGCAGACCGCGCGGATCACCATCCGCACCGCCCGCCCCGGCATCGTCATCGGCAAAAAGGGCGAGGACGTTGAGCGCCTGCGGGTGGATCTCACCAACCTGATGGGGCTGCAGTCGGTGCATGTCATCATCGAGGAGATTCGCAAGCCAGAGATCGACGCTTTGCTGGTGGCGCAGAACGTGGCGCAGCAGTTGGAACGGCGGGTGCAGTTTCGGCGCGCCATGCGCCGGGTCATCCAAAACGCCATGCGCTTGGGCGCCCAGGGCATCAAGGTGCGGGTGGCCGGCCGCT
Source organism: Gammaproteobacteria bacterium (assembly GCA_009843635.1). GTDB lineage: Bacteria > Pseudomonadota > Gammaproteobacteria > Pseudomonadales > Azotimanducaceae > Azophilus. The sequence continues at coordinate 17,549 of VYDB01000137.1, read as the reverse complement.
TGGGCGGTGCGGAGATCGCCCGCTCGGAGGTGTACCACGAAGGGCGGGTGCCCCTGCACACCCTGCGGGCCGATATCGACTATGCCACTTGGGAGGCGCAGACCACATACGGAGTGCTGGGCATCAAGGTGTGGGTGTTCAAGGGTGAAATCCTGAGTCCGGAAGAAGCGGAGGCGGCGGCCGGCTAGAGATCCGCACCGCGGCCCTTGGAGACGGGAAGCTTAAGGGCGGCAGTGCAATGGGATGGCAAGAGAGTTGAACAGCGATGCTACAACCGAAACGAACGAAATTCAGAAAGCAGCACAAGGGCCGCAACCGCGGCCTGTCGCACCGCGGCAGCGCCGTGAGCTTTGGCGAATACGGCCTCAAGGCGACCAGCCGAGGGCGCTTGACTGCACGCCAAATCGAAGCCGCGCGGCGGGCCATGACGCGCCATGTGCGCCGCGGCGCCAAGATCTGGATTCGCGCCTTCCCGGACAAGCCGATCACCAAGAAGCCGCTTGAGGTGCGCCAGGGCAAGGGCAAGGGCAGCGTCGAGTACTGGGTTGCCCAAGTGCAGCCGGGTCGCATCCTGTACGAGATTGAAGGCGTGCCGGAGGAGGTGGCGCGGCGAGCCTTTGAATTGGCCAGCGCCAAGTTGCCGTTCTCCACGGCCTTCGCAAAACGGACTGTAGCCGCCTAGCGCGGCATTGAAGCGGGCGGACGGATCAAGGTCAGTTAAGGCGATGAACGCGACGGACTTAAGGGAAATGGCTGCGGATGAGCTCAAGAGCGAACTGCTGCGGCTGCGCAAGGAGCACTTCAACCTGCGCATGCAGCGGGCCAGTGGCCAGTTGGGTCAAACCCATCTGGTGCAGGAGACCCGGCGCGACATCGCCCGGGTGAAGACCATCATGCGGGAAAAGGCGCACGCGGACGAGGCGTCCGGGGAGAAAGTGCATGACTAAGCCGATCAAGGCAGGCCGGCGTACGGTAACCGGCGTCGTCACCAGCGACCGCATGGACAAGACCCTCACGGTGCTGGTGGAACGCAAGGTCCAGCATCCGGTGTACAGCAAGATCATCCGTCGCTCGACCCGGCTGCATGTCCACGACGAGCGCAACGAGGGCCACGTCGGCGACACGGTCACCGTCGAGGAGTGCCGTCCCGTTTCCAAGACCAAGTCGTGGCGGCTGAAGTCCGTCGATCAGCGCGCCGCAGTGGCATAGAGCACTAACAGGTTGAACGCCCATGATTCAAGCACAAACCATGTTGGCCATAGCCGACAACAGCGGCGCAAGGCGGGTGCAGTGCATCAAGGTGCTTGGCGGCTCCCATCGCCGCTACGCGGGCATCGGCGACATCATCAAGGTGGCGGTCAAGGAGGCCATACCGCGGGGCCGGGTGCGCAAGGGGCAGGTCATGAACGCGGTGGTGGTACGCACCCGCAAAGGCGTTCGGCGGCCGGACGGCTCGCTGATCCGCTTCGACGAGAACGCCGCAGTACTGCTCAATCAACAAAATCAGCCGGTGGGAACGCGCATCTTCGGCCCCGTTACCCGGGAGCTGCGCACCGAGCACTTCATGCGCATCGTCTCGCTGGCCCCGGAGGTGCTGTAGGCAGCGCCTGCGGCTGGAGTAGATAGAGCGCCTGCGGCTGGAGTAGATAGAAAGCCTGCGGCTCAGAAGCAAACAGATGAACAAGATAAGAAAAGACGACGAAGTCATCGTGATTGCCGGACGCGACCGCGGACGGCGCGGCGAAGTGCTCGAAGTGCGCCGCGATGGCCGTCTCATCGTGGCGGGCGTCAATCTGTTGAAGAAGCACCAGCGAGGCGACCCGAATCGAGGCCAGCAAGGCGGCATCGTCGAACGCGAAGGCCCGATCGACGCTTCCAACGTCGCCATCTGGAATGACGCCGAGCAACGTGCCGACCGAGTGGGCTTTCGCATCGAGAGCGACGGCGGGAACAAAGAGAAGGTCCGCTACTTCAAATCAACGGGCGAAGTTTTGGATAGCTAGAATGAGTGGCTTTCTGGAAGACTACCGGGATCGGATCCGCCCCGCCCTCAAGGAGGAATTGGGGCTGGCCAGCATCATGCAGGTGCCGCAGCTTGAGAAGGTGACCCTGAACATGGGGGTCGGCGAGGCGGTGGGCGACCGCAAGATCATGGAGGCGGCCGTTGCCGACTTGACGGCCATTTCCGGCCAAAAGCCCATCATCACCAAGGCGCGCAAGTCCGAGGCGGGTTTCAAGATCCGGGAAGGCTACCCGGTTGGTTGCAAGGTGACGCTCCGTCGCAGGCGCATGTACGAGTTCCTGGAACGGCTGGTTGGCGTGGCCATTCCGCGCATCCGCGACTTTCGCGGGTTGAACCCCAAGTCGTTCGACGGACGCGGCAACTTCTCCATGGGCATCGTGGAGCAAATCGTGTTCGCTGAAATCGACTACGACAAGATCGACAAGATTCGCGGTCTTGACATCACCGTGACCACCACCGCCACCACCGACGCGGAGGCCTTGGCCCTGCTGCGGCAGTTCAATTTCCCGTTCCGGCAACCAGCGGCTTAAAGCTAGGCTGCGATTCCATCAACTAAGCATCAGCACAACGGACCAAGAACATGGCAAAGGCATCGATGATTGAGCGGGAAAAGAAGCGCGCCAAGGTGGCCGCCCGCTACCAGGCCAAGCGCGCCGAGCTCAAGGCCATCATCAACAATCGCAACCTTTCCGATGACGAGCATTGGGAGGCGCAGCTCAAGCTTCAGAAGCTGCCGCGCGACGCCTCGCCGGTGCGCCGGCAACGCCGTTGCGGCCTGACCGGCCGGCCCCATGGCGTGTATCGAAAGTTTGGCCTTGGCCGCAACAAGCTGCGCGAGGCGGCAATGCGCGGCGATGTGCCGGGCTTGGTCAAGGCGAGTTGGTAGGAGCGGTCCATGACCATGCAGGATCCCATCGCCGACCTCCTCACCCGGGTGCGCAACGCCCAGAGCGTCGGCCACCCGGAAGTGGCCATGCCGCACTCCAAAGCCAAGGCGGCCATCTGCGAGGTGCTGGAGCAGGAAGGCTATATCGAAGGTTTCAGCATCAGCGGCGAAGGCAAGCGGGAACTGACCGTGCAACTCAAGTATCACGCCGGGGAGCCGGTCATCGCGGAGATTCACCGGGTCAGCCGGCCGGGGCTGCGAATCTACAAGGGCAAGGCGGAATTGCCCAAGGTGCGCGGCGGGTTGGGCGTCGCCATCGTCAGCACCAGCCAAGGCGTGATGACCGACCGCCACGCGCGCCGGCTCGGCGTCGGCGGCGAAGTGCTTTGTACGGTGTTCTAGTTTTAGCATGTCCCGAATAGCCGACAATCCAGTTGCCGTGCCGGAAGGCGTGGAGGCGGCCGTCAGCGGCGCCAGCATTCGGGTGTCCGGCGCCAAGGGCACCTTGGAGACGGCGATCCACCCGTCCGTTGAGGTCGCCCAGGAAGACGGCGTGCTGCGCTTCAGGGCCCGGACCAAATCCAAGAGCAGCAAGGCGCTGGCGGGCACCACCCGCTCCTTGGTCAACAACATGGTGCAGGGCGTCAGCGTCGGCTTTGAGAAGCGGCTGCAATTGCAAGGCGTGGGCTACCGCGCGGCCGTCAAGGGAGAGACGCTGACCTTGCAGCTCGGCTTCTCCCACCCGGTGGAGTATCAGTTGCCGAAAGGGGTCAGCGCGGCGACGCCCAGCCAAACGGAAATCGTCGTTTCAGGCGCTGACAAGCAACTCGTCGGCCAAGTGAGCGCGGAGATTCGCAGCTTCCGGCCGCCGGAGCCCTACAAGGGCAAGGGTGTGCGCTACCTAGGCGAGCAGGTGCGGCGCAAGGAAGCCAAGAAGAAGTAGCGGCAGGTACGCGGAGAGCAAGCATGATCAGCAAGAAACAGGCAAGGCTGCGCCGGGCGCGCCGAGGGCGCATGAAGATGCGCGAGCTCGGCGTCAGCCGGTTGACCGTCAACCGCTCGCCGCGCCACATCTACGCCCAGGTGCTGTCAGCCGATGGCGCCAACGTCCTGGCGCAAGCCTCCACCCTCGACAAGAGCCTGCGCGAGGGGGCTACCGGCAATGTGGAGGCGGCCGCCAAGGTGGGGGCGCTGGTTGCCGAACGAGCCCAGGCAGCGGGCGTCAGCCAGGTCGCCTTCGACCGCTCCGGGTACAAGTTCCACGGTCGCGTGAAGGCGCTTGCCGAAGCGGCCCGAGAAGGGGGTTTGGAGTTCTAACGTGGCATACACAGAGGAAATTCGCGAAGAGGGGCTGCTGGAGAAGACGGTCCGGGTGAACCGGGTGGCGAAAGCCGTCAAGGGCGGCCGGCTGTTCGGCTTCACTGCCCTGACCGTGGTGGGCGACGGCAAGGGCAAGGTCGGGTTCGGGCGCGGCAAGGCCCGGGAAGTGCCGGTGGCGATTCAAAAGGCCATGGAAGTCGCCCGCCGCAACATGGTGGACATCGAACTCAACGGCTCCACCATCTGGTACGCGATCACGGAACGCCACGGCGCATCGAAGGTCTATATGCAACCCGCCTCCGAAGGCACCGGCATCATTGCCGGCGGCGCCATGCGCGCCGTCCTGGAAGCGGCGGGGGTGCATAACGTGCTGGCCAAGTGCTACGGCTCGACCAATCCGGACAACGTGGTGCGGGCGACCTTCAACGCCCTGACGAACATGCGCTCGCCGGCCGTCATTGCCGAAAAGCGCGGCAAGAGCGTCGAGGAAATCAGCGCTTAGCGCAGGGCCGCCAGGACGGAAAACAGGGCAGCAACCATGGCTGAAGACAACGCCAAAACAGCGACGACGAGTGGCAAGCGGATGATCCGGGTGACCCAGACCAAGAGCGCCGCCGGCCGGCTCAAGCGGCACAAGGCCTGCGTGGCGGGCTTGGGGCTGCGCCGCATCGGTCACACCGTGGAGGTGGAGGACACCCCGGCGGTGCGCGGCATGATCAACCGGGTCAGCTACATGGTCCAAGTCGTTGGGGAGGCTTAAGCGGCATGCGCATCAATGATTTGCATCCGGCGCCGGGCAGTAAGCGCGCCAAGCGGCGGGTCGGACGGGGCCGCGGCTCCGGGCATGGCAAGACCTCGGGCCGCGGCCAGAAGGGGCAAAAGGCGCGCTCCGGAGGCGGTGTGCCACCCGGCTTTGAAGGCGGGCAGCTGCCCTTGCAAATGCGGGTGCCCAAGTTCGGCTTCCGCTCTCGGATCGGTGCGTCCACCGCCGAGGTTCGGCTGGGTGAATTGGCCCGCATCGAGGGCGATGTGGTGGACTTGGCGCAGCTTAAGGCGGCCAACCTCGTGCGTCGCGACATGAAGCGGGCGCGCATCATGCTCTCCGGGCGAATCGAGCGCCCCCTCACCGTGCGCGGCAAGGACATTCACGTCACCCGAGGCGCGGCGGCGGCCATCGAAGCGGCAGGAGGCAAGGTCGAGTCCTGAGCACGTCCCTTGGCGGGCGGGGTGTTCGACAAACGAGGCGATGCTCAAGATTAGCGAGAAGGCGGTCGCCGGGCGCAAGAGTTGACCGATTTGGCAACCTTGCCCCGCGATCAGGAAAACTGAAGCTAGAGAAGGATCATGGCGATTAATCCAGGACAACTGGGCGGTACGCAGGCGGGGCTGACTGAGCTCCGCAACCGGCTGCTGTTCGTCCTGTTTGCGCTGCTGGTCTATCGCATCGGCACCCACATTCCACTGCCCGGCATCAACCCGGACCGGCTGCGGGCGCTGTTCGAGCAAAATCAGGGCGGCATCCTTGAGCTGTTCAACATGTTTTCCGGCGGCGCCTTGGAGCGCATGAGCATCCTGGCCCTGAACGTGGTGCCCTACATCACCTCCAGCATCATCATGAACCTGATGAGCATGATGTATCCCAGCCTGCAGCAACTGCGCAAGGAAGGGGAGTCCGGGCGGCGCAAAATCACCCAGTACACCCGCTACGGCACGCTGCTGATCGCCTTGGTGCAGGGCCTGTCCCTGACGGTCACGCTGGCCAACCAGGGGCTGGCGTTCTCAACCGGCTTTGCCTTTTACTTCGTGGCCACCGTCACCTTGGTGACCGGGGCGCTGTTCATGATGTGGCTCGGGGAGCAGATCACGGAACGGGGGGTCGGCAACGGCATCTCGCTGATCATCTTTGCGGGCATTGTTTCCGGTTTTCCGGGTGCCATCGGGCAATCCTTCGAAGCGGCCCGCCAAGGCGACATCAACATCATCGCCCTGCTGGCCATCGCCCTGCTCGCCATTGCGGTGGTCGGTTTCGTGGTCTTCATCGAACGCGGCCAGCGGCGCATCACTGTCAACTACGCCAAGCGCCAGCAAGGCCGGCGTGTCTTCCAAGGCCAGGCCAGCCATTTGCCTTTGAAGATCAACATGGCCGGCGTCATACCCGCCATCTTCGCTTCCAGCCTGTTGCTCGCGCCCGCCTCCGTGGCCCAATGGTTCGGCCAAGGGCCAGGGCTGGGCTGGCTGCAGCAGGTGGCCCTGGTGCTTTCGCCGGGGCAGCCGCTATACATTCTGATGTTTGCCGGCGGCATCATCTTCTTCAGCTTTTTCTACACGGCAATTCAGTTCGACCCGAAGGACATGGCGGACAACCTCAAGCGCCAAGGGGCCTATGTGCCCGGCATCCGTCCGGGCCAGCAGACGGCGCGCTACATCGATGACGTGGTCACCCGCCTCACCGTGTTCGGCTCCCTGTACGTTACACTGGTCTGCTTGCTGCCGGAGTTCATGGTGGTGGCCTCCAACGTCACGTTTCAGCTCGGCGGCACCGCCCTGCTGATCGTCGTGGTGGTGGCGATGGATTTCATGTCCCAAGTGCAGGCGCACCTGATGTCGAGCCAATACGCCAAGCTCATGGAGAAATCGAATCTTAAGGGCTACGGCCGCCGGCGTTAGCCTCCCCGTGACCAAGGAAGCGTGAAAATGAAAGTTCGGGCATCAGTGAAGAAAATCTGCCGCAACTGCAAGATCGTGCGGCGCAAGGGCGTGGTGCGCGTGATTTGCAGCGCCGAACCGCGGCACAAGCAAAGGCAAGGCTGAGGCCGAAGCCAAACCGAGGTTACCAAGACGCAATGGAAGGAACATCATGGCCCGGATAGCTGGGGTCAACATCCCCGACAACAAACACGCCGGCGTGTCGCTCACTTACATCTTTGGCGTAGGGCGCAGCACTGCGGCCCGGCTTTGCGATGCTGCCGGGGTCAATCCGGCGGAGCGGATTCAGGATCTGTCCGAAGCGGACCTCGACGCCCTGCGCTCCGAAGTCGCCAAGATGCCCATCGAGGGCGATCTGCGGCGTGAGGTGAACATGAACATCAAGCGCCTGATGGATCTGGGATGCTACCGTGGCATGCGCCATCGGCGGGGACTGCCGGTGAACGGACAGCGCACCCGCACCAACGCGCGCACCCGCAAAGGCCCTCGGCGGCCCATCCGCAAGTAACTTAAAGCAGGCAGCGACATGGCTGAGCGAAAGAAAACCAAGCGCATCGTTACGGACGGCGTGGCGCACATTCACGCCTCGTTCAACAACACCATCATCACCATCGCCGACCGGCAGGGCAACGCCCTGTGCTGGACCACGGCCGGTGGTTCGGGGTTCCGGGGCTCGCGCAAGAGTACGCCGTTTGCCGCCCAAGTGGCCGCGGAGCGTGTCTGCGCCATGGCCACGGACATGGGCATGAAGAGCGTCGATGTGCTGGTCAAGGGACCGGGGCCGGGGCGGGAGTCCGCCGTTCGGGCGATGAATGCCGCAGGGCTGCGCATCAACAGCATTGCCGACGTCACCCCGATTCCGCACAACGGCTGCCGGCCGCGCAAGCGGCGGCGCGGCTAGTGCCGCCAGGGCAGGCGTGGCTGATGCCGCCAAGGCAGGCGCGGCTGACGCAAGCGGCAAGGAACGCTTAAGAGGAAAGCATGGCTCGATACACAGGACCGAAACTAAAACTGTCCCGCCGGGAGGGCACCGACCTCTTTTTAAAGAGCGGCGTGCGGCCGATCGACTCCAAGGCGAAGATCGATCAGCCGCCGGGCGAGCATGGCGTGCGCCGCGGGCGGCCCTCGGACTACGCCGTGCAGTTGCGCGAAAAGCAGAAGGTGCGCCGCCTCTACGGGGTGCTCGAGAAGCAGTTTCGCAACTACTACAAGCGGGCCGACCGGCAGCGGGGGGCCACCGGCGAGAACCTCCTGCGCCTGCTCGAAGGCCGCCTCGACAACGTGGTGTACCGCATGGGCTTCGGCTCGACTCGGGCCGAAGCGCGCCAACTGGTTTCGCACAAAGGGATCACGGTCAACGGCAAGGGCGTCAACATTCCGTCCTATCAAGTCAGCGCCGGGGACGTGATCGGCCTCACAGACAAGGCCAGCAAGCAATTGAGAGTTCAGGCTGCACTGCAGATCGCCGCCCAGCGGGCGCCGGTCGATTGGGTGGACACCGACGCGGATCTCGAGGGCGGCAAGATTGAGGGCGTCTATCGGCGTCCGCCCGACCGCAGCGAGTTGCCGAGCGAAATCAACGAGAACCTCATCGTGGAGTTGTACTCCAAGTAACGGGAAGCTGTGCCAAGCGCCCCAAGGACTGGGTGCTAAGCCGAATCAAGCCGTCGCAGGAAACCGGAGAAAATCATGGCATCATCATCGACCCATTCACTGCTTGAGTTGCCCACCGCCAAGAAGATGGAGATTCAGCAGATCAGCCCCACTCGGGCGAAGATCAGCATCGAACCTTACGAGCGCGGGTTTGGCCACACCATTGGCAACACCTATCGCCGCATTCTGCTGTCATCCATGCCTGGCGCCGCGATCACCGAAGTGGAGATCGACAACGTCCAGCACGAGTACGAGACCCTCGAGGGCGTGCGCGAGGACGTGATCAACATTCTGTTGAACCTCAAGGGCGTCGCCATCGTGCTGCACGAAGGCGACCACGCGACGATCACCCTGTCGCGCACCGGCGAGGGCGAAACCACGGAGGTGCGGGCCGCCGACTTCACGCTCAGCCAAGATGTCGAGATCATCAACCAGGACCACCTCATCTGCACCCTGAACAACAAGGGCGCCATTCGCATGGAGGCCAAGGTCACTCGCGGCCGGGGCTACGTGCCCGCCGACAGTCGTGAGGCCGAGGACGAGGAGGACGAGGAGTCGCGGCCGATCGGCGTGCTGCGCCTGGACGCCACCTACAGCCCGATACGTCGCGTGGCCTACAGCGTCGAGAGCGCACGGGTTGAGCAGCGGACCGACCTCGACAAGCTGATCTTGGACGTCGAGACCAATGGCACCATCGGCCCGGAGGAGTGCATGCGGGAAGCGGAGCGCATCCTCCACGAACAAGCCGTATTCGCCGACAGCCGTGCCGCTGAGCCTGCCGTGGCGGCCCCTAACCGGCAAATCGACTCGGTGCTACTGCGCCCGGTGGATGATCTTGAGCTCACCGTGCGTTCGGCCAATTGCCTTAAGGCGGAGAACATCAACTACATCGGCGACCTCGTGCAGCGCACCGAGGTTGAACTGCTGAAGACGCCAAATCTGGGCAAGAAATCGCTTACCGAGATCAAGGGCGTTCTGCAGGCGCGCGACCTCACCTTGGGCATGCGCTTGGAAAACTGGACGGTCCCCCACGGCGAAGACAAGGTCGCCTGAGGCAACACCTTGAACGCGAGGAATGGACTATGCGTCACCGAAAAAGCGGGCGGCACCTGAATCGAACCAGCGCCCACCGCCAAGCGATGTTCCGTAACATGACGGCCTCATTGATCGAGCACGAGCTGATCAAGACCACCGCCGCCAAGGCCAAGGCGCTGCGCCCGGTCATTGAGCCCTTGATCACCTTGGCCAAGCAGGACACGGTTGCCAATCGGCGCTTGGCGTTCGCTCGCATTCGCAGCAGTGCGGCGGTGGCCAAGCTGTTCGTGGAACTCGGGCCGCGCTACCAAGACCGTCCGGGCGGCTACACGCGGATTCTCAAATGCGGCCGGCGGCCGGGCGACGCAGCGCCGATGGCCTACATCGAATTGGTGGGCCAGGGCCAGGAAGACGCCGACCATGACGAGCGCGCCGTCGAAGAGATGTCCGCCACCACCGAAGCGGAAGCGGAGGGAGAGCAAGAGCAAGAGGAGTTGGCTTCGACGGCTTGAATTCGGGCTTGCGCTGCTTGACCGGGAACGAGAGCACGGGAACGGGAGGAATGGAAACATGCGTAACTGGTTCTGGATAGGCCTCGCCGCCGCCTTGGTTGTGGGTTCCACTGGCTGCGATGCGCCGCAAACGGAAACGCCCACCGAGGAGGCGGAGGTTCAAGCCGCTACAGCACCGACCGCTTCGGCGGGCTTGATCGACGATGAACGCATCAACAACGCCGACCGCGATGAGCCGGGCGCCTGGCTGGCCCATGGGCGCACCTACGAGGAGCAGCGCTTCTCGCCGCTGACGGCCATCAACCGCGAAAACGTCGCCGAGCTCGGCTTGGCCTGGCATCGCGACATGAACACCAACCGCGCCCAGGAGTCGACCCCCATCGTCGTCGATGGCGTGATGTACTTCACCAGCACTTGGAGCCGGGTGTACGCCCTCGATGCGGCCACCGGCGAGCAGCTTTGGTTCTACGATCCCGAGGTGCCCGGCGAAACCGCGCGCTGGGCCTGCTGCGACGTGGTCAACCGGGGCGTGGCCGTCTATCAGGGCAAGGTGTACGTCGGCAGCCTGGACGGTTACCTGATCGCCTTGGATGCGGCCACGGGCGAGTTGGTCTGGAAGAAGGACACCATTATTGACCGCGCCCGTCGCTACACGATCACCGGCGCCCCGCGCGCCGCCAAGGGCAAGGTGTTCATCGGCAACGGCGGCGCGGAGTATGGCGTGCGCGGCTACGTCACCGCCTACGATGCCGAGACCGGAGACCAGGCTTGGCGCTTCTTCACCGTGCCCGGCGACCCCTCCCTGCCCTTCGAGCACGAGGAAATGGAAATGGCCGCCAAGACCTGGAAGGGCGGCGAATGGTGGGAGTTCGGCGGTGGCGGCACCGTGTGGAACTCCATCGTCTACGACCCCGACTTCGACCAAGTCTATCTTGGCGTCGGCAACGGCGCCCCCTGGACCCGGGTGATCCGCTCCCCAGGCGGCGGCGACAACCTCTTCCTCTCGTCCATCGTCGCCGTCGATGCGGACACCGGCAAGATGAACTGGCACTACCAGACCACGCCGGGCGACAACTGGGACTACACCGCCGTGCAGGACATGGCCTTGGCCGAGATGATGATCGACGGCGAGGCGCGCAAGGTGCTGCTGCAGGCGCCGAAGAACGGCTTCTTCTACGTCATCGACCGCGCCGACGGCACCCTGCTGCGCGCCCACCCCTTCGCCACCGTGACCTGGGCCACCCACGTGGACTTGGAGACCGGACGACCGGTCGAAAACCCGGACATGGACTACGGGGAGGACGGCCTCTGGGTGCTGCCCGGCCCATTGGGCGCCCACAACTGGCAGGCGATGTCAGTGGATGCGCAAGCGGGCGTTGTCTACATTCCCGCCCAGGACAATCCGTTCTTTTTCAACATGCCTGACGCCCATCGGGATACCGGCCTCTACAAGCGCAATCCGAACGCTTGGAACCTTGGCGTCGAAATCGCCCGCGTGTCGCAGTTGGTGGAAACCAACCTGGAGTCCCAGCCCAAGCCGATTGGCTACTTGAAGGCCTTCGATCCGCTCACCGGGGAGGACAAATGGGTGGTGGAGCACCCGCACTACTGGAACGGCGGCGTCCTTGCCAGCGCCGGCGGCCTGGTGTTCCAAGGCGATGCGCTGGGCATGCTCACCGCCTACGACAAGGACACGGGGGACGCCCTGTGGCAGTTCAATACGCACACGTCCATGCTGGCTCCGCCCATCACCTACGAGATCGACGGCGTCCAGTACCTCACCATTCTCACCGGCAGCGGCGGTGGGGACCTGTTCGGCGGCGAGACCGTGCCGGCGCCGGCCTCCCTCACTTACGGCAACACGGGCCGCCTGCTGGCCTTCAGTCTGGGCGGCAGCGCCGAGCTGCCGTTGCCGACGGCGGTGGATCGCAACATCCCCGAACAGACGCTGCCGGAAATCAGCGACGAGGACCTCGTCCGGGGCGAGCGCCTGTACAACACCTACTGCTCCGTGTGCCACGGCATCTTCGCCCGTTCCGGCGGTGCCATCACCGACCTGCGCCTGCTCGGCGAAGGCTCCCACGCCTCCTTCAACCAAGTTGTGCTGGAGGGCCTGCTGGCGGCCAACGGCATGGCCTCGTTCGCCGATTCGCTGACCGATGAGGACGTGACCCGAATCCACGCCTACGTGCGCCACCGCGCCCACGAGGATCGGCAGGTCGCCATTGGCGAAAAGGACACGCCGCGCCTAAGCTGGGTGCGTTGAACGGAGCGGCTTCGGCATCAGCGGTTGTAAAACCTAACAGGAGAACGAAAACATGAAACTGGCGCTCTCGCTATTGGTATGGACGCTAATCGCCCTCGGCGCGCTCTACGTGCTCGGTCCTGACACCAGCCGGGAACTCCCGCAACCCAAGCCGCCGCCGACGCACCACTAAAGCGCAAGAGAAGGCCCTCGACGCAACGGCCGAGGGCCTTTTCCCATCGATCACCCGAGATCGAAGCGGTCGAGGTTCATCACCTTGTTCCAGGCGGCGACGAATTCGTGCACGAACCGCTCCCCGCAATCCCGGCTGGCGTACACTTCGGCGAGCGCCCGGAGCTGGGCGTTGGAGCCGAAGACGAGATCGACCCGGGTGGCCGTCCACTTGAGGTCACCCGTCGTGCGGTCCCGGCCTTCGAACAGGTCTTCCGATTCAGAGACTGCGCGCCAGGTCGTGCCCATGTCGAGCAGGTGCACGAAGAAGTCGTTGGTGAGCGCCTCCGGCCGATCGGTGAAGACCCCATGCTGGGACTGTCCGACGTTCGCGTTCAACACCCGCATGCCGCCGACCAGAACCGTCATCTCCGGAGCGGTCAGCCCGAGCAGTTGCGAGCGGTCAACCAGCAGCTTCTCCGCCGGCACGGCGCATCCGTTGCTGCAGTGGTTGCGAAAGGCGTCGGCAATCGGTTCGAGCACGCCGAAGGAGTCGACGTCGGTTTGCTCCTGGGTCGCGTCGGTCCGGCCCGGGGAGAACGGAACCACCACCGCATGGCCAGCAGCCCTTGCCGCCTGCTCGACCGCTGCGCACCCGCCGAGAACGATCAAGTCGGCTAGCGATACCGCCTTGCCGCCGGTCTGGGCTTCGTTGAACGACCGTTGGACGCCCTCCAGGGTCCGCAGCACGGTCGCCAACTGAGCGGGCTGGTTCACTGCCCAGTCCTTCTGCGGCGCGAGGCGGATGCGGGCGCCGTTGGCGCCACCGCGCAGGTCGGAGCCGCGGAAGGTGGACGCCGACGCCCAAGCTGTCGAGACGAGCTGCGAGACGGTCAGGCCGCACGCCAGAATCTTGGCCTTGAGCGCTACGATGTCGTGCTCATCCACCAATGCATGGGTGGTGGCGGGAATGGGGTCCTGCCAAATCAACGCCCCGGTTGGAACCTCCGGGCCGAGATAGCGCGAACGAGGCCCCATGTCGCGATGCGTCAGCTTGAACCATGCCTTGGCGAACGCCTCGGCGAACGCTTCCGGGTGCTCGTGGAAGCGCCTTGAAATCGGCGCGTAGATGGGGTCCATTCGCAAGGCCATGTCTGCCGTGGTCATGATCGGCGCATGCCGCTTCTTCGGATCTTGGGCGTCCGGCACGACATCGGCACCGGCGCCGTTCCTCGGCGTCCATTGGTGGGCGCCGGCGGGGCTTTTGGTCAACTCCCACTCGTAGCCGAACAGGGCATCGAAGTAGCCGTTGTCCCACTTGACCGGGTTGGCGGTCCATGCGCCTTCGATGCCGCTGGTGGTGGTGTCGGCGCCCTTGCCGGTGGCGAAGCCGTTGCTCCATCCGAGCCCCTGCTCGACCAGTCCTGCGCCCTCGGGTTCCGGGCCGACCAGCGAGGTGTCGCCCGCACCGTGGCACTTCCCGAACGTGTGTCCGCCGGCGACCAGCGCCACGGTCTCCTCGTCGTTCATGGCCATCCGGCCGAAGGTCTCGCGAATGTCCCGGCCCGAGGCGAGCGGGTCCGGGTTGCCGTTCGGACCTTCCGGGTTGACGTAGATGAGCCCCATCTGGACGGCACCCAGCGGATTGTCGAGCGCCCGGTCGCCGGTGTGGCGTTGATCGCCGAGCCATTCGGTCTCAGTGCCCCAGTTGATGTCCACTTCCGGCTCCCAGACGTCTTCGCGCCCACCTGCAAAGCCGAAGGTCTCGAATCCCATCGACTCCAGCGCGCAGTTGCCGGCCAGGATCATCAGGTCAGCCCAGGAGATCTTGCGTCCGTACTTTTGCTTGATCGGCCACAACAACCGGCGCCCCTTGTCGAGGTTGGCGTTGTCCGGCCAACTGTTGAGCGGCGCAAAGCGTTGCGTGCCGGTGCGGGCGCCCCCGCGCCCGTCGCCGATCCGGTAGGTGCCGGCGCTGTGCCAGGCCATGCGGATGAAGAGCGGGCCGTAGTGGCCGAAATCGGCCGGCCACCAATCCTGCGAATCGGTCATCAGTTCGTGAAGGTCGTGCTTCAGGGCGCCGAGATCAAGGCTCTCGAACTCGGCAGCGTAGTCAAACCTGTCGTCCATCGGATTCGATAAGGACGAATGCTGGTGCAGAACGCCCAGATTCAGGCGGTTCGGCCACCAGTCCCTATTCGATGCGCCGCCGCCCGCGGCGTTCCCGTGCGCTGCGCCCGTCACCGGGCATTGGCTCTTGCTCATGGTCTTCTCCTGCTCTGGTCCTGCATTGGATTGGAAAGCGCCGAGGAAGCAGAAACCGCGCCCGGCGCCACACCAAGGAGGATAGGGAGGTCAAATAGTCGTGTACAACGATTAATATTTAATTTTATGATCGTGTTTTACGAACATTGAGTAAGGAGACAAAACCTGATGAAGCGTTTGCCGACGATGAAGCAACTTCAATACTTGGTGGCGCTGGCGGATACCGAGCACTTCGGCCGCGCGGCGCAGCGTTGCTACATCACTCAATCGACGCTCAGCGCCGGAATTCGCGACCTTGAGTCGGTGCTTGGAACGCCGGTGGCGGAACGCTCGAACCGGCAAGTGCTGATGACTCGGGTTGGCGCGCGGGTCGCCGAAAGGGCCAAGGTCTTGTTGCGGGACGCGGACGAGATAATGGAAGTGGCCAAGGCAGGACGCGATCCGATGACCGGCGAGATCCGCCTCGGCGTGATTCCGACGATCGCGCCCTTCCTCCTGCCGCGTGTCCTGCCCCTGCTGCGGGAACAGTACCCGGCGTTGACCTTCTACCTGAGGGAGGAGCAGACCGCGCCCTTGCTGGCCCGGCTTGAGGGCGGCGAATTGGAGGCCGCCCTGATCGCGCTGCCTTACGATACGGACGGTCTGCGCATCGAAACGGTCATGGAGGATGAGTTCCTGTTCGCCTGCGGCCCAGCCCACCCTCTAGCGGGTCGGGACGAGGTGCCGGTTGAAGCGCTTGAGGGCGAAGCGCTCCTGCTGCTTGAGGAGGGCCACTGCCTTCGCGGCCATGCGCTGGAGGTCTGCGGAGTCGGCGACAGGCGCACGCGAGCGCAGTTCGAGGCCAGCAGCTTGCACACGCTGGTGCAGATGGTGGCGGCCGGCATCGGCGTGACGCTGGTCCCGCGCCTCGCCGTCGAAGCCCGGATTCTCGAAGGCACACGGATCTCGCTCGCACGCCTTGGCGCCCCCGCTTCCCGCCGAATTGGACTCGCCTGGCGCCGAAGGTCGGGCAGAGCCGAGGACTTCCAGTCCCTAGCTGGCGCCCTGCGCGAACTGACGGATGCAGCCTGACGCCGCCGCACTCCAACGACACCTAGGTCAACGTCCTGCCACCCCGGCGAGTCTCCCACTGCGCTCCACGCGCACCTTGCGGCCACAGAATTCCTCGCTCGCCATCGCCGCCATCAGGTCAGGGTCTTCGGTATTGACCCAAGTGCGGTCGCCGGCGGGGGTCAGGCAGGCAAGGTGGCCCACCTTGGCGTCGTCGCCTGCGTACATCACCGTGTAGGATTCGATGGTTGCCTCGCCCGCGTGCTCGGCGAGGCAGCGCCGGGCGGGCAGCGCTTCGATCTCGGCTTGAGCGTCGGCCTGCTGGAAATCCTTAGCGGGCGGCTCGCCGCTGTAGAGACCCATGACGCACTTGTAGAGGTTGCCGCCGTTGGCGGTGATCAGGCCCTTGGCCTTCGGCCTTTCGCGCAATAGCTCCACCATGCGGGCGATGCTGTGCATGACGTAGTTGTTGAGCGGCCCGCCGCCGAAGGTCAGCCCGCCGGTGACGGTCAGCGGGCGTTCCTCGGCCAGACCAAGTTCCTGCGCCGCCACCTGCACGGCGGAAGGGAAGCAGCTATAGAGGTCCACGAAGTCCAGGTCGTCTGCTTCGACCCCGGCCAGCTCAAACAGCCGCCGTCCGGTGAAACGAATGGCGGGCGAAGCGTGGAAACTATGGCGCACCGAGGCCGAGAAGTGGTCGTAGCCTCGGGCGCCAGCGAGGGGATAGACCCACTTGTCGGGGCTGATGCCCAACCGTCTCGCCTGCGCCACCGAACACATGATCAGCGCCGCCGACATGTCCACCATCATGTTGGCGTTCATGAACTTGGTGTAAGGAAAGCTGATGCGCCGGTTGGTCGGGGATGGCGTTCGAATATCCGCAGCGCTCATGGGTTGGCGCACCCAGGCGTGGGGATTGTCCACCGCTACCGCGTTGAAGCCCGCCCAGAGTTTCGAAACCCGGCGAATGTGCGCCGCCAAGGTCTCGCCCCGGTCATGGCGGATGGCGTTTTCGTAAATCGGATAGACCTGGATGGCGGTGCGAATCCCCTTGTCCAGTTCGCATTCGTGGTGCTCTGGCTGTTGCGGATCGCTGATCACCGCGTCGTAGTCGCCCGGCGCTTCGGTGGCCTCAAGGCGAATCCCCGCCTTGCGCGCCCGGCTGGCGCTGTAGCCGTTCTCGGCACCGGTGATCAGTGCCAAGTCGAGTTCCCCGGCCAGAATTTCGGCTGCCGTGCGGTTGACGACCGCCTGATTCTGATTGCCGCCAAACAGGGTGCCGACCGTCTGCGCCGCCGAAGCGCCGATGCGCTCGGCGACGACCCGCGCCGGGTTCCCGTAGCGCCAAAAGCCGCGCACCACCCGCACCGACTGCACCTGGTCCAGAAAGCCGCCGCTGCCGGTGTCTCGCTCCGCCAAGCGCACGGCGCGCAGCATCATCTCAAGCGGCTCCAAGGCATCGTCGAGACCGTCGATGCGATTGAGAAACTGGCCGACCCCAACGATGATCGGTGTGCGTGGATTGGTCATTGGCAAGAAAGCGGAATTGAATCGTTGCTCAAGTGCAGGCTCCTTGGTGCCGACAAAACGCTTAAAGCTACCAGAAGACGGGGTGCTTCGCTGACCATGGAGGCGCAAACTGCCCATTGCCGGGCTCAGCGCATACAATTTTGTGCTGCCGAG
>VYDB01000043.1 GCA_009843635.1 Gammaproteobacteria bacterium | reverse complement strand
CATCGGCGCGGTCGCCGCCTCCGGGTTCATCGCCGGGGCCGTCGGCAGCGGCTCCTTGAAAGGCGCGGTGATCGGGGCCTTCAGCGCCGCCGCCTTCAACGGCGTCGGCGACATCGGATTCAAGGAGACCTTCGTCGGCTCCTCGCTGAAGGCGCTGACCCACGGCGCGGTCGGGGGCATCACCAGCATGCTCGGCGGTGGCAGGTTCGGCCACGGGTTCATCTCGGCGGCCGGGGCACAGGCGCTCAGCGGGCCCATCGGCCGGCTCGGCAACCGCTTCCAGCGCACGGCCGCGGCCGCCGCCGTCGGCGGCACCCTCTCCGCAGCCACCGGCGGCAAGTTCGCCAACGGCGCCGTCACCGGGGCCTTCTCCAGGGCGTTCAACGACGAACTTCACGGGCAAAGGCTTCAAGCCGCCTAGGCGCCGCTGACGCCGGAGCAGATGCGCCTCGCGGAGCAGGGCCGGGTCAGGGAGTTCTGGGAGTCGCGGCTGGAATCCGGCGATCCCATCGCGCAGCTTGCGCTGGATATATTGGACAACGAGGGACTCGGCGCCGCCGCCAACGAAAGGCTCGTGGACTTCGCCGAAGACCGTGGCCTGAGTCTGAGCCTTGAAGATGTCAGCAAGGAGATCGCCAAGGCCCACGCCAAGAGTACTAAACTGGACCAAGATGGCCTTTTAACGGCGCAGAGAATAGCCGAGTACCATCACGAGGTGTTCGAGGACTTAGGCCTGCCGGCTAGGGCGTTTGGTGGGACGCCGGTGTTTGGACTGCTTTGGGAGGCAGACTACAATTTCGGCGTTGTGCTTGGCCACGAGTACTGGTGCGCTGGCTGCCCGGAGGAGTAGCGATGATGAAAACGCGATGGCTTCACATGGTCATGCTGACAGCGCTGTCGCTCGCAGCCGGCTCCTGCGGCCTGTCTCCGAAGGAGGTCAGGGTGGTTCTCGGCAAGCACGAGCTGTGCATTCCGGTGGAGAACCTGCGCAGTCACGAACTGCCCGCGTGGCTCAAGTCCGCCACCGGGTTGCCGCCAAGCAAGGCAATCCTCCTGATCGTTGGCGCGGAGGAGGTCGCGCGCCATGTCGAGGGCTATGTGCCCTACTACGGGGACATTCCCGACAACCTGCTCTTTTCGGTGGAATCGGTGGACGAGAAAAGTCGTAGATGGCTCCTGAATCCGGAGATGCGCGTTTATAGCGATGCTTGGTACGGTCGGGGCCTTCTTGACAACCGAGTCGTGGAACCTCACGCATCGGGGTTCTACAAGGTCCGGCAGGCCGGAATCTACTCTTTTTGGGATGCCCTGAAGATCTACCCAGACTCGACTCAGCCAGCGCCCACGGATCCCCACTCCTGGTTTCTGGCGGGATGCTGGGGCGTAACCACCGCGTCAACTGAACCCGGAACCCAAGTGAACTGCCTCAGCAAGTTCGTTCATGAGGACTTGTTGTTCCACGTTTATCTCAACGAGGAGAGCTTGGCGGTTGTGGAGGACGTCAGGGCGTTTGTGCTGCAACGCGTTTTGTCTTGGAAGGTGGCTGATCGGGTCTGATAGGCCGTAGCCAATCCCAGTCACCGAGTCCGGCGCGGCCAGCTACCGCATCCCGATCCATGCCGTGCTTGGTGCCGCCGGAATGGCCTTGGAAATGGCGCTGGCCTAAAACTCCCAGGCGGGCAACGGCATCTGCCGCTTCCTCAACGGGGTGCCGCTCAACGACGCGAACCGCGGCCTTGAGGTGAACTTCCTGGAGTGGACCGGGACCAAGCCCAACGGGGACGTGCAGCGCTTCTCGTGGGTCACGGACGTCGCCATCGACGAATCGAACGCGGAATCGCTGATGCGGGCCGGACGCGCCCGCTGGCGCATCGAGAACGAGACCTTCAACACCCCGAGGAACCAAGGCTACGGCCTCGAGCACAACTACGGGCACGGCCATCGGCACCTGTCGACGGTGCTCGCGCAGCTGATGACGCTCGCGTTCCTGATCGACCAGGTCCAGCAGCGCTGCTGCGGCCTGTTCCAGGCGGCGCTGGCCAAGTCGAAGCGCCGCATCCGCCTGTGGGAGCGGATGCGGTCGCTGTTCATGGACTACCGCATCGACAGTTGGGAGGCCCTCTACCGGGCGCTCGCGTTCGGCCACCACAGGCCCGCCCTGACGCCGTTCGACACCTCCTGACCGGGCGCCGTGCCCAAGCGTGCGACGGGCGGTTCCTCAGGGGTGACGACGCAGCCAGCCAAGGACTTCAGCACGGCTCTGAGCGGCGCCCCTCCCTCCAGCGGGAGCCAAGCCGCAATCCCCGACCGAAAACGCCCCCCGCAGACTGGCGGGAACGGCCAGCGGGAATTGCTGAGCCCCTCTTGAGCACCTAAGTCCCACCTCGGTTTCATGGTATAACGCCGTTCATGGCATTGATCGACGCAACCTACCAGGATCATGGCAATCTGCGCGGGCAGGACTCCATTGGCGCGGAAAGGTACCTGCTGCTGAAGGACCGCGCGCCCATGACCGGACGGGGCGTACCGTTCTTTTCTGGACGGGAGGCCGAAATCAGCGCCTTTCGAGAGATGGCCAACGGCCTGTCGCTGGGCGATGGCGCCAACGCAACAATTGTGGTGGAGGGGCCACCGGGCGCGGGCAAGAGCGCACTGATGTGCCAGTTCATGGAGGAAATGCGCTCGCTGCCGCCCACCGAGACCGGGCGACGGCGTTGGCTGCCGGTGCCGTTGTCCGCCGAATCCGCGGAATCCCCTTCCCACATTGCCGACGCCATCGACAAGGCCATTGTCACCTGCCTAGCGGGGGAGTTGTTGGCAGTGGAAGGCGCCGCGCCGCCGCCCGGCGAGGCGGCAACCTTGGTGGAGCGGCTTGGCGAGTATTGGGGTAGGCTCGACGCGATGGGGGCCAAGGCGAAGGCCCGCGAGTTTTTCGACCGGGGTGGAAGCGTTTTAGGTTTTTCGCTCGGGGCTTCCCGCGAAGGGCCACCGACGACCATGGCCGAAGCGTCCGAGCGGCGGAGCAACGCGTGGCAGCCTTGGCAAATCGTGCTGATGATCGACGAGGCGCAGGGCATCGCCCCGGGCAAGCCACACGGCGGGAAGGGAACTCTGAGCGCATTGCACCAAGGCCTCGTCAAGTCCCCCGTCTCCTTTTGCGCCTTTGGCCTGCCCGGCACGCTGCTCGCGCTAGCTGACGTGAACGTGTCCCGTTTGGTGGACGGAAGGACCATGCGCTTGGGCGGCCTCGACGCCGCCGCAGCCAGGCAAACGGTAAACCGCTGCTTCAACGCATTCGGCGTGGAAGGCGGGGGGCCGTGGCGGGAGGCGATCCTCAAGCGCGCCGCCAACTGGCCGCAGCACTTGGCCGTCTATCTCAACGCTGCTATCAGCCAAATTCGCGAAGCAAGTCCCGACCGCATGGACGCCCGCCGCGCCGACATCACGGCGGCGATGCACCTAGGAGACCGAAGCCGTGCGAAGTACTACAGGCAGCGCGTGGCGCGCATCCGGCGCCGTCACGGGGGATTCGAGAAACTGGCTAGGGAACTCGTCCCGTCTCTCCGCGAGCGCGGCGGACGGCTGCCGTACAGCGACCTGTTTGACCTCGTCGAGGAAGTCGGACAGCGAACGTCCACGCTATCCGGCGCAAACGCCACCCAGTTCATTCAAGACGCCGAGCACAGCGGATTCCTAGCGCTTAACGCCGACGAGGCATCCTACTCGATGCCCATCCCCTCGTTCGCTGGGCACCTGCTCAGCGAGCCGCTTCCCGAGTAGGCAAAAGCCCCAAGAGAAAATCCCGACGCAACTCGCGGGGGTTTTCGCTGGCGGCGCTCCCCGCGCCCGCCCACAATCACCACCCATGAACGGTTTCCTCCGCAACGTGACCAACGGCAGGCCGGCGGCGGCCAGCCGTTGGCAGCGAATCGCCCAGGCCAGCCTGATTTCGCTGGGCCTGCTCGGATGCGCGGCGCCCATGATGCCCGCTGGCATCAGCACGCTGACGGCGCAGCCCAACCCTTCCGCAGACGGCGCCTACACGCTGTATTGGTCCCAAGTGGCGGGCGCAACCAAATACCGCCTGTTCGAGGACGGCGAGCTGGCCTTTGAGGGCGCTGGCGCCTCCCATGCCGTCACTGGCCAGTCGGATGGCGCCTACACCTACTCGCTCACCTACTGCGTCGAGGCGTTCGGCATCGAGGCCTGCAACCTGCGGCCGCTGCAGGCGGAGGTGACCGTGGTGGTCAGGAATCGGGATTCGGCTTCCGGCTCGCCGGAATAGGCCGCACCTTGATCGGGTGCCGGAGAGGATTTATCAGCTTGATAAGAACTTGGCTCGAATTTTCGATTGCATTTTACTGGATAAAAACTCAGTATTTCTGTTTATGACGATGACCGAATTTCTCAGAGCAGCCAGCAAGCGCGAACGGGCCGAAGTGGCTGAGCGCTGCGGCACCAGCGTCGCCTACCTGTACCAGTTGGCTGGCGGTCACCGGCATGCCAGCGTCCTTCTGGCGGCGCGCATCGAAGCGCACACCGACGCTTTGGCCTCCCGCGCCCAAGGCCGCCTGCGCCAAGTACCGGGCCGGACGCTGGTTGTGCATCCGGAGCTGTACAAGTCACCCGTGTCCGAACGCGCATGATTGCTGCGCCGGGAGGGCATGAGCTTGCCGCGGCAAGGCCGTGAACCTGACCAGGCAAGCGGAATTGACCGCCGCCCTGCTGCGCTACGCCGCCTTGTGCGTCGCCGACGGTGATGAGGACGCCCTGCGGGAGCTGCGGATAGACCCAGCGCAAATTCGTGAAATCGGGGCATTGACGCTGGCGGAGCTGGCGAACCTTGAGACGGTGTGCATGCACTGCTTCGAGGTGCGTTTCGATCCGCAAAGGTTCCAAGTCCTGTTGGGCCGCCTGGCCTTGGCGCGGCGCAACCAAGAGCTGCGGCTGGCGCTCATCGAGGCCGACGCGCCAAGGCTGATGATGCAGGCGCTGTTCGGCATGCAGGAGCGGGACTACAGCCGCACCCGGCGCCTGCTCTGCGTGACTGCCGGGGCCGGGCGGCCGCCTTTGCTGGACGAGGCAACGGAGCGTCTACTGTGGCGGGCCGTGGGCGACGCTTTGGGCAACAACCCACACCGGCCCCTGGAACCCGATCAATATCTACGGGTGCATCGTCAACACGGCGTCCCGATGCGCGCCCTCTGGGCCTACACCCAGCGCTGGGCGAGGGAGCGGCAAGCCGCCGCCCGAGCGGGCAACGGACCCCGTTGAATCAGACCCTCATGCACCCGTCAATCGATGGGGATGCGGATGAGCACGCCGCCCATCACGTCGCCCACCTTGAGGTCGGTTCGCGGCGAATCCTTGTGGTTGTTGTGGCAGTTGACGCAGGCTTCGACGATTGCGCGATCCGGGTAAACGGCCGCAAAGTACCTCTCGCCGCCCAGTTCCTCCTCGCCGTAGAAGTTCTCGCCCGGGTTTTCGGCGACGAATTCCAAGCCCTCCCGCTCCAGTTCCGTCCCGGGCCCGTTTCTCCGGTTGATGGGATTGAGCGAGAGCAGGGCGTAGGAGAAGGTCTCGGTGTTGTCCATCACCGTTTCGGCGCCGAAGCGGAACATCTGCGCCGGCAGCGGCAGCGCCGCC
>VYDB01000012.1 GCA_009843635.1 Gammaproteobacteria bacterium | reverse complement strand
CTCCAAAAACCCGACCGATCAACGGCAAATCAAGGACTTTTGAATAGGCCTGCAAGGGGCCAAGGGACGCATAGACTTCGGCGAGCGCATCATCCATAGTTTGGCGCTTTCGACGACGCACGGCCATGGCATCATTCCCCACGTCTCCCGACGTTCTCACCGCCGCTTGGCTCTCTAAGGCGCTTGGCTATTCGGTGCGCGGCTTTCGCGTCAGCCACTTCAGCGAAGGTGCTGGCGTCATGGCCTTGGTAACCCGCCTGCATCTTGAGGCAGACCAGGGCCCTGATTCCCTGATTGCCAAGTTTCCTTCACCGGCAGCGGAGAACCGGGCAGTCGCTCAGCTCTACAACATGTACGGGCGTGAGGTTCACTTCTACCAGCAGATCGCGGAAGCAATCCATCTGCGCACCCCCGCTTGCCAATATGCGGAATTCGATCCAGACACCAACGACTTCGTTCTGCTCATCGAAGATCTGCAGGGACTGCGCATCGGCGACCAAGTGGTAGGCTGCACCCGTCAGGAGGCCTTGGCGGTGATCGACGCCATCGCCGAACTGCACAGCAGCGGCTGGGGCGCCGGCGCGCCCGCCGTCATCTCCCACAACAATCCCATGCAGAGGGACGGCATGATCGGCGGCTTTCGGGCCGGCTGGCCGGCGGTGCTCGAGCACTTCGGCGATCTCATACCCGAGGCCGCGCTGCCGGTTGGCGAGCGGATCCCCGACCTGGTCGCGCCGCTGCTGGACCGCCTGTGCGCGGAACCCACCTGCCTAGCCCACGCCGACGTGCGCTTGGACAACATCTTCTTCGGCAAGGACGAAATCGTGCTGGTCGATTGGCAGTCGGTGTGCGTCTCCGCCCCGGAGCAGGATCTGGCCTACTTCGTCACCCAAAGCCTCCCGCCCAAGGTGCGCGCCGAAGAGGACTGGCTGGCCCACTATCACGCATCCCTCACCGCAAGAGGCATCGACTACCCCATCGAACGCTGCCGCGAGCGCTTCGTTGTCGCCTCGCTGTACCTGCTCTGCTACGCGGTCATCATCGCCGGCACCCTGGACCTCGGCAACGAGCGTGGCCAAGCCCTCGGCCGCACCCTGCTCGGCAACGCCATGAGCGCCCTCGACGAGATGGGCGCCTTCACGTTCGCATCCAACTTCCCATAGGCGGACCCGAGGCAAACAGCATGATCGAAATCGAGCATTGGCGCGATACAGACCTTTCCCCGCATGTGGTGTGGGAGGAGTTGCGGCACTTCGACCGCGTGTTGCATTGGATCCCTGGCGGGGACCAAAGCAGCATCACCGTCCACGGCGAGGGGGTCGGCGCCATTCGCGATCTGCAGTTGGCCACCCAAGGTCCAGTGCAGCATCGGCTTTTGGTTCTGGACGACGAGCGGCGGACGCTGTCCTACGAACTGACGGCGGGAAAGCCCATCGGCATGCAGGACTACGTCGTCGTAGCCACCGTTGCGCCCACCGACGAGGGTGGTTGCGCAATCTGTTGGTCGGGCCGAATGACGGCCGATTCAAGCTTGGATGAAGGGGCGGTCGGCCGTGCCCTGGAAGTGGCGTTGGGGAACATGACCACCGGCCTCATCGCACGCCTAAAGGGTGAAGCGCCCGACTTTGTGCTGCAACCGAATGAAGACTGGCAACTGCGAAACCCTCGCTCATAGGCATTCTTCTAGTCCTTGTGGTAAAAAGCCTCCCGCTCACGGGATGCGGACACGACGGGTATGGCCTCGTCGGACAGGTCCGGCATCCACTCCTTTCTTGCCAGTGCGGCGCTCAGGAAGGGTTCGAGTTCCTCTGCCTTCTCGGCTTCACGCCGCTCTCGGCCTTCCATGAACTGCGGCAGAACCTGGTCGGCGAACAACTCCAGCCCCTCGCAGATGTGCTCGTGGCGGTTCTTGCCGCCCTGCTGCAGGAAGATGATCTGGTCAACGCCCGCGGTCTGGAAGTCCTGAATGTGATCGGAAATCTGCGCCGGCGTGCCGATGCCCGGCGCGGCGATCATGGGCAGGTCCCTGTCGCGCAAGGCGAGATACTCCTCCCATAGCGTCGTGCGCCCGGGTTTGGTGTCGTTCGCCACCAAGGCGTTGATGGCATAGCGGAAGAATGCGAAGCCGTCGGCGCCGCGGCGGAGCGCTTCGTCCGCATCCTCGTGCAGAGAAAATCCTGCAACGACGGCGATGTTGGCGTTGACCTGGTGCCCCAAGGGCACGCACTCGTCCGACTTGATGATGGCGTAGTACGTATCCGCCCAGGAGCGCGCTTCCTCGGAATCGACAAAGGTAAAGGCCAGCGCACCTAGGCCATTCCGAGCAGCCACCTCAATGGTTTTGCGGTTGGTGCACGCCAGCCACATGGGCGGGTGTGGCTTTTGCAACGGTTTGGGCAGGACGTTTCGGCAAGGCATGGAGAAACTGGTCCCCTGAAATCCGGGATAGGGGTCCATGACCATCATGTTGGCAATCTGCTCGGCCGCCTCGAAAGACATGGCCCGCTTTTCCTTTGCCGGGATGCCGTAGCCATGCAGCTCAAGGCGGGTGGCGCCTTCACCGATGCCGAATTCCACGCGGCCATTGGAGAGCAGGTCGAGCATGGCAATGGATTCGGCGGTTCGGGAAGGGTGATTGTAGTTGGCGATAACCTGACGAATCCCGAAACCCACGCGGATGTTATTGGTCTTCGCAGCCAAGGCGGACAGGAACACGTCCGACGCCGAGCAATGCGAGTACTCATCCAGGAAGTGGTGCTCCACCGCCCAGGCGTAGTCGATGCCCAGGCGGTCGGCCAGTTGCACCTGCTCGACGGCTTCGTGGACCAAGCGGTGCTCCGCGCCATCTGTCCATGGCTTGGCCGAATCTCATGCTGCGTTTCCTTGTCTCAAGTCTTAAGTTGCGAAACCAACGCCGCATGGGCTTGGCGGCTTAAAGGATAACTTAGGGCCGCGACGATCATGACGACCATGATGGCCGCGGGTGCCAGGGTCATGAGGCTGCGAATGGCATCCAACGACGCTGCGGTCTGTTCGGCGTTGGCCACGTAGCCGGCCAACGCGAGAACGGCGGCGACGCCAGCCCCGCCCAGCGCCTTGGCCAACTTCTGGAAGAAGCTCGACATCGCGAACACGGAACCGTCGGCGCGCACGCCGAAGCGCGCTTGGGCATAGTCCACCGTGTCTGGAATCATCGCCCAGCCGAGCACGGCGATCGGCGTGCCGCCTAAGGCCAGCAGGCAGCCCCACAGGAAGATCAGCTCGATCTGATCGTAAGGGGTGAAGTACAGGCCCAATGCCGCGGCAATCGTGACCACGGCACCGATAAGGATCCCGCCCGGCTTGCCGTATTGATCAGCCAACTTGGGCGTGAAGACAAGCCCCACGAACATGATCGAGAGGGTTGCCAAAAACCAGGTTTCGATCAGGTCGGGACGCCCGAGGTTGTACTTGAAGTAGTAGATGGCGACGGCCTGACGCACCGTGAACGACAGCATGCCGCAGGAGAACATCACCATGACCACCAGCAGCGGTGGATTGATGAACACCGCCCTCAAGCTGTCACGAATCGCCAGCCGCTGCGCGGCTGGGGGTTGAATGCGCTCCTCGGTTTGCGCGAACGTCAGCGCGAGCAAGGGTGTCGCCAACGCGGCAAAGATCAGCATCGACCACAAATAGCCCTCGGCCTCGGTATCGAAGGTGCCCACCAGGAT
The DNA here is from genome assembly GCA_009843635.1 of Gammaproteobacteria bacterium. Lineage (GTDB taxonomy): Bacteria > Pseudomonadota > Gammaproteobacteria > Pseudomonadales > Azotimanducaceae > Azophilus. Next base: position 32,611 of record VYDB01000012.1, on the reverse strand, counting down.
CGGCATGCCCACGGATATCGCCAAGCCGCCGCCAAAGGCGCAGGCCATGCGTATGGTCGAAAGCACCGTGCGCTCCTGGTAGTCAGCGGTCAGCGAGGCAGTCAGGGCCGAATAGGGGACCGAGACCACCGTGAAAGCGATGCTAAAGGCGATGTAGGTCAGGTACGCCCACCAGAGCTTGCCCGAATCACTGAACGCCGGGCTGGCAAAGGTCAGCACGGCTGAGGCGCCCAACGGCAAGGCACCAAACAGAATGTAGGGCCGCAAGCGCCCCCAACGGCTGCGGGTGCGCTCCGCGATGGCGCCCATCAGCGGATCGGTGACCGCATCGACGACGCGCGCTACCAGCATCACGCCTCCGGCGGCGGCGGCCGACAAGCCAAACACATCCGTGTAGAAGTACAGCAGGTAGGTCAGCGTCGAAATGAAGAACAGGTTGATGCCGAAGTCGCCGACCCCGTAGCCAATCCGCTGCGTCGGCGTTAGCCGTTCAGGTGAGCCGTTCATCCGTCGCGCCGGTCCGCTGCTTCAAGGCTCACCGCATAGGGCTTGCGTCCGAATTGCAGCAGGACAACGCCCAACAGCCCGAAGACGCTGGACACCGTGACCAAGGAGTAGCGCACACCATCGGCATCGGGAAAGACGTATTCGTTGAAGGCACCGGCGATGGGCGGCCCCAGCATCATGCCCAAGGCTGAGACGAACAGGTACACCGCCGCGACTTGGGCGCGCAGGTTGGGCGGCGTAATCACGGGCAAGGCACCGGCGGCGATGCCGAACGGCGAGTTGATCAACAGCATGGCCGGAACGTAGAGCGCGAATGCCCAAAAAGCGCTCGGCGCAAATTGAATGACGACGATGTTGACGATGGCGAGAAAGCCGCCAACCATGCCGGCAACGATGTTGGCGTCCTTGGCGCCTCGGGCACTCAAGTGCCGGGCCAACACGGCCACAACCACCGGCCCGAGCGGCCCGGCGATGAGGAAAATCCAGCCGAAGGTCAGCGAGGCCTCGGAGGCTTCAAGGCCATGCACGCGCACGAAGAACGACACGCTCCAAAAGACGAAGGCGTAGCCCGCCAGCACCAGCGCCAGAAAGCCAAGATGGTGCATCGCTAACGCCTTGAAGTTCTGCCGATAGAAGTCCGCCAGCTCGCTTAAGGAGCCGCCCCGGCCTTGGCCACCCCCCCGGCGCGCCGGCTCGCGCAAGAAAAGAAAGACGAGGGCCAAGAGCAGACCCGGCGCACCGACGTACACGAAGGTCTGCTGCCAAGGGGCCAGTTCACCGAACACCGGCAGCACCAACGGTGGCGCATCCTGCACCAAGCCGAGCACGTAGCCGCCGATGATGAAGGCAACCCCGGAGCCCATGATGGGGCCGGCCTGGTACACCGACATCGCCACCGGCACCTGCTCCCGGGGAAAGAAATCGCCCACCAAGGAGGTGGTGGCGGGGCTGAGGGTTGCTTCGCCGACGCCAACGCCGATGCGCGCCAGCAAAACCTGCCAGAAGGTCCGCGAGACACCGCAGGCCATGGTCATCAGCGACCAGAAGAAGATGCCCGCAGCGATGATGAGCTTGCGGCTCCGGCGATCCGCCAACCAAGCGATCGGCAAGGCCGCGACGGCGTAGAACACCGCAAAGACACCGTACAGCCAGCCGATCTGGGCGTCATTGACGCCCAAGTCCGCCTTCATCGGATCGACCACGATGGCCACCACTTGGCGGTCGATGAAGGCAACCAGCGCCGCCACGACCAGCGCCGCGACCACCAGCCAAGCGTAAGTGCGGCTCGGCCAAGCTTCCTCGGCGCGGCCGCTGAGGGAATTGCTCACCAAGGCGTTAGTCCGCGCACGTCGTCAACGGCGCGAACTGGGCGGTTTGCCGAAGGGGCGCGCTGCCCCAACCTACATTGAGTACGACAGCTCAACCGCGTAGGTTTGCGGGGCGCCCCAACCTTGGAAGCCGGTCCGGAAGCCGCCGAGGAACAGGGCCTGCTCGCGCCACTCTTCGTCGGTCAGGTTCTTGCCGAAGGCTGAAATGGCCAGCGTGTTGCCGTTGTCCAGGGTCCACTCGTAGGCCACTCGGGCATCGAGACCGAAGTAGCCGCCTTCATAGAGGCGCTGATCGGCGCCGCCGCCGGTGTTGACCAGCAGGAAGTCGCCCACCTTCTTCCAACCGACATTGGCCGCGAACGTGCCGGGACCCATCTGCCGGGCAAAGGCCAGCGTAACGCTGACGTTCCATTCGGGCTGCCGGGAATCCGAGTTGCCGCCCAAGGTGCGCAAGGTGCCCGGGGGATCCGTCACTCCAGGGACGCCAGTGGCGCAGCCGTCCAAGATGCCGCAGTCGATGGTGAACTCTTGGTTCTTAACGTCCAAAATGCCGCCGTTGACCACTAGGGTGAAGTCCTCGTTGATGAGCCACTGCGACTCCAGCTCCACCCCCGAGTACTCGGTGGTGCCGCCGTTGTTGATGATGGTGGTGGTGCCTGGGATGGAGCCCGGCGGCAACGGGATAATGGAACTGAATTGGGCACCATCCCGCTCCAAGTGGAAGTAGGCGAGGTTGAGGCGCAGCCGGCGGTCGAAAAACTCGTTCTTTAGGCCCACCTCAATCTGGAACGCATCCTCCGGATCAAAGGGTGCTTCGCTGGCAGCGCGGGCTGAGCGAATGCTAAAGCCGCCGCTGCGAAAGCCTTCCGAGTAGCTGACGTAGGCGGTGTTGACGTCGGTGATGGCCCAGGTGGCGGAGCCCAGCAGGATGACGTCATCCCAGGAATCGCTGCCTTCGTAGGCCGCCCCAGGCCGCTCCGGCAGCCCGGCAAAATTATGTTCTTGGCTGATCGGGCCGGTGTCAAAGGTGCCCGTCGAATAGTCGAAGTAGGAGTTGAAGGCGTCCTTCTCCTCGTCGATGTAACGAGCCCCGAAGCTGAGTTCCAAATTCTCCACTGGGCGCCAATTGACCGCCCCGAACACCGCCACCGATTGCACGTCCTCACCCGCCCGTTGAATGCTGCGCGCATTCGGGAACTGGCAGAGCACATTGCCGAGGCTAGGGTTGTCCCGCAGTATCGGAATGACAGCGGCACAGGGCACGCCTGGCGGCAGGCCAAATGGTATTTGCAGCACGTTGTTGGTGTTCTGCTGGAATTCCAGTTCCGAATCGAAGTAGTAGATGCCCGCCATGAAGTCCACGGAGTCCGTGAAGTCTCCGGAAAGGCGCACTTCCTGGGTGAAGACGTCGTACTGCTGGTCGCGCAGGGTATGCAGTTGGGCGAACGGCGATGCCCCGCCGTCGATGGCGGCGCCGTCGAAGTCCTGGTTAACCTTGTCGTCGCCGGAATGGTAGCCGGTGATCGAGTTGATGACGTAGCCGTTGCCGAGCTCCCATTCGGCCCTGAGCCCCACTTGGTCCACGTCGTACCTGACCGGCTCCTTCTTGTCCGCAAGGTTCTCGAAGGGATCGTCGCCGTTGAAGCGCGGGTCCTGGGGCGGAATCTGGCCCCGGTCGCGAAGGCGGTCGTAAGTAAGGATGGCATCGAAGCTGTCCGTTGGCGCCCAGCGCAACGCCGCCGTGTAGGAGGCGAAATCGATGTCGCCAGCCGAATCGTCCAACGTGACGTTGTGGTAGAAGCCGTCGCGTTCCCGGGAAATGGCGCCCACCTTGAGCGCCAAGGTGTCGTCGATCAGCGGAATGTTGACCCGGCCCTTGATGATTCGGGAGTCGAAGTTGCCGATCTCGGCCGACAGCCGCGCCCCGACCTCGTTGAACTGCGGCCGCACCCGGTTGACGACCACGTTGCCGCCGATGGTGTTCTTGCCGAACAGCACGCCCTGGGGACCCCGGTTAACCTCGATGCTCTCCACATCGAAGGTGTCGATCAACTGGCCGGTGCTGGAGCCCATCTGGATGCCATCGACGATGACGCCGACCTGCGGGCTCTGGGTTTTTTCGATGTCCGCGTAACCGACGCCGCGGATGTACAGGGCGCTGGCGCCGGGGCCGGCGGTGTTCATGCCGATGTACATGTTCGGGATGAAGCCGTCAAAGTCCCGTAGGGTCTGCGGCTTGACCTGTTCGATCTGCTCCGCGCCGAAGGCGGTCACCGAAAGCGGCACGTCCTGCTGGGATTCCTGGCGGCGTCGGGAAGTGACCACGATCTCCTCGATCAGGCCGGACCCATCCTGCTCCGCAGCCACCCCGGAGGGCGCCTGCACGGCCAAGGTGAAGCCGAAGGCCAGCAGCGCCAAGGCACCCGCCGAGCCAAGCCTCCCAATAGCAAAACCCAAAATTGAATTGGCTCTCATCTAGATTTCCCCTCTTCAAGATAGCGATGCGCAACCGCTGGCGAAGCAGGCCAAGCGGACAAGCTGAACCAATCGCCCATTTTAGTGCAAGCCGGTAGTGGTGTCATTGCGGAATTTTCGGGGCCAATCTCCTACACCGCTTTGGGAGAATGGCTCTTGGCTGCCGATTGAGAAAATGCGTAGTCTCCTCGCCATGAAGGTCCAGCAACCGCACCATACCGCCAATGGGCGTCAAGCGACACATGGTTTCGGTTGCCGCGGAGCGTCATTGCTTGAACTGCTTGTCACCCTGGCGGTTGCCGGCGTGCTGATGGGCGCCGCCCTGCCCGCCTTTGTTGAGCTCGGTGCCGACCACCGCGCTGCAGCGCGGATCAATGCCATGCTCGGCGCGGTGCGCGCCACCCGTCATCTGGCCATCGCCCACAACGCGCCAGCCACCCTGTGCCCCGGCCAAGGACCACGATGCCTAGGCGCGAACCGTTGGCATGAAGGCGCCGTCGTGTTCCTGGACCACGACCGGGACCGGCGCATCGACGAGGGCGAGTTCGTGGGTCTCCGGATGCCCCCCTTGGCGGAAGGCGAACGCATCCGCTGGCGTTCATTCCGCAACCGCAGCTACCTGCTCATTCACGGGTCCGGTTTGACGGACTGGCAGAGCGGCAACTTCCAATACTGCCCCGCGGACAGCGATGCCCGATTCGCCCGCCAGATCATTCTGAACGCCCAAGGCCGGGCGCGCCGGGCCATCGACGCGGACGGCGACGGCATCCGGGAGGACGCCGCGGGCCGACCGCTTGAGTGCTAAAACTCCGTAAACTCCCGCCAAGAGAGTCGTCCAGCCAACTGGTGAACGGGTGGGGCGATGGCTTGGGAGCTGCGGCTGAGGCCACCGGCCAAGACCAACTGCCCGCCACTAAAGTTCGGCAGCACCCGAGGCGCAGCTAACGAACCGCCGAAGTTGCGCTCGTCGAAGACCATGCCTGGGGCGCGGTCTCCCTCCCCCGCAGGCAGCAGGTCATTGGCATCCACAAGGCCGTCGCCGTTCAGGTCCAGAACCGGGCGGCTGGGGCTGCCGCCCGTGGCCCAGTTGATCGGCACAACGGCACCGATTGCACCGCCATCCGCCCCATTCGGCATCTGGGTGGTCACCACCAGCAGGTCGCCCCAAACCGTCAAGCGTGGCAGGGAGCGCTCGCCAAGGTGTTGGGCGGTGCCGGAATCGCTTCCGGCTCGGGGGGCATCGAGGTCGATGCGCCAACCGCGCACGGCCGACGGGGAAGTGCCGGGTGGCCGATAGTTCACGGGCCGGCCGACAACGACGCGGTGAAGTCGCGCCCGGCCATCGCCGACGGTTCGGATGTTGCTCATTCTCTGCGTCACCAGCGAGTTGGGATCCACCACACCGTCCGCCACCCCGCCCGCATCCCAAATGCCGTACAAGGACTGAACGGCGGCATCGCCAGGTTGGCCGGGGCTCAAGGGAACTCCCGTGGCGAAGACGACCATGAAGCCGGGTTGGCTGGGGTGCTTGAAGACCAAGGGGCGAGCGGTGATAGACTGCGGAACGCCCTGCCCGCTTCCATACCGTGCTTGAAACAGGTGCGTTACGCTCCAACTCGTTGGCTCCTGGCCAGACAGATCGAAGCGGTGCAAGTTGCCCTCAAGGTCCCCCGCATAGGCCCGATCCACCGTGCCGTTCAGATCCAAGTCCACCAAAGCCGGTTCGCCCAGCCCGGAAGCGACACCGGCCGGCAGCTTGACGAAGTCGTCCGCCGTCCAGCCGTCAAGCCCTTCATCGACCAACAACACGAATAAAACAGCGCGCCCCGCTGTGCTGCCATCGCCGTTGCCGAAAACGGCCGCCCACTTCCGGCCACCCTGCGCATCGCGCACGTTGCTCATGGCGAGACGCGCCTGGCTGGTGGCAAAGCCCAGATCCTTGACCGGCACCCCGTCCTCGTCCAAATCAGTGACCGGCTGGCCGTCCGCATTGATCGGTGGGACGTCGTCGGCATCCGTGAACTCCCAAAGCGCCATCCCTGCTGCTGCTTCGGCGGTGTCGGCGCTCGTTTCAGGATCCGTGACGTCAAGAGCGAAATAGCCCTTGCCGCGTTCGCCCAGCCCGCCGATCAGCAACGTCCGCCAGGCCTTGCGCGCACTTGCGGGCGCCAGCCTCACAAACGCATCCTCCACAGTAGGCGTGGGGAGCCGCAAGGAATGATGGCGGTCCGAACCCGAGCTGCGGGCATCAAGCCGCGTGACGAATCGCTGATCGCCGTCGATCAACTGATTTGGCACATAGGCAAACGCCTCATCACCATCGCCAACGTCAAAGGCGTGCAGCAGTCCGTCGTTCGAACTGACGTAAACCATTCCTGGGCGGCGCGCCCAATCCGCCGCAAACTCCGAATAGGTTTCGCCGCGAGTGACGGGATAGGGTGCGTGATCACGGCGCACGGCTTGGGGCGCCCCCACAATCACCGGCTCCGAACCGACAATCGGCCCCAGCCGCCGGGTGTTGCCCTCGCCGCGCAGCCAGTTGACATGGTCTTCATCCAGGACGGCTCTCTGGCTCGCATTGAGGCGGCCGTGCTCGAACGGCAGGCCAGCCCAAGCAACTCGATCCAGGGTGACGATGATTCGTTCGTCCGCCGAAGCGCGCTCAAGCCGCTCCGCAGCTCGCCACAGCACGCGGAATCCGACTCCATCGAAGCGGACGGCGTGAAGATCGCCGGTCGCCGCATGAAGGTCGTGGAAAGCTCGATATTCAACGCTGCCGTCGCCGGACGCTCGGGGATCGAAGACCAGGGCAGCCAGCGCCTCAGAAGCGTCCGCTTCGATCAGGCCGGCGGCCGTGGTGAGACTCATCCCAACCAGGGTGCCAATGAAACGGTTCATGGACTGTTCTCCGGCGGCAAACGCACGGCGAAGGTGCTTTGCAGTTGCGCCCGGGAATAGCGCGTGGCGCCGAAACCGCGGGCGGTGACCCGAAAAATGGCCGTTCGTGGCACACTGGCGACGGTGGACTGCTCAAGCAAGTGGGGATTGTCCGGCCCGGTCAGGGTCGTCAGCCATTCGATCAGATAGCGCGGCGCGGCAATCGCGCCGCTAGCCGGCCTGGCCTGGCGGCTGCCGCTCCCACCGGCCGCCCAGACAGCCTCGGCCTGCCATACCGGATCTTGGCCGAAGTCCGCCGGGCGCCAGAGGCCATCGGTGCCCGCCGAGGTATAGCGGGCCGCGTCCGGCCTTGAGGCCATCAAAAAGCGCTCGCCCTCCCCCAGCGCCTGCTCCGCCGCCTGCAAGGCAACCAAGTTGTCATGGGCGTTGCGGGCCACACGCGCCTGCAACTGAGTGGTCTGCACCGCCGCCACGCCGGCGATGGTCAGCAGCATCAATATGACTAGGCTGATGAACAGGGCGATGCCATGCTGCCTGCTACCCCGCATTTCTCAAGCTCAATGTCTGCACAAAGCGCTGGGTGGCATCCCCGCTGGTGGCGGTCACCGCCACGGAAATCGACCGAATCACCGGATCGTCAGCCAAGGAGCCTTCAGCCGGGGAGCGCGAGGGGGAACCCCTCGCAGGAAGAACGCTGAACGGCAGGTAGCGATTGGGGCCATTGAAACCGTCATGGCGGTCCCCATCGACGCCTGCCCAAACCTGCAAGTCAACGATGCCCGCCACCAACTCCACGGGTCGCGAAGCACCGGAGCGCCGCCAAAGGCCCGCTTCCCGGCTATCCGCGCCATGGCCGACAAAGTAAATCTCGGTCACGACCTGAGCGACCTGCGCACCCTCGCCATGGGTAGCGCCGCCGTATCGCTGGCCGGACTCCGACAGGCTGCGGCCACCGTCGTTGTCGTACGGCCCGCTGCCTGGGGCGCGCCTTAGCAGGGATTGGCCTAGGCCCGCCGCAGCGACGCGGGTGATGCGGAACATCGCTGCCTGTTCGCAATCGCTGACCAGGGCCATATCGCCCGCTCGAAGACGGCCGCCCGCCGAGTTTTGAACGACCGGGTCGCCGTCCGGAGCCAATCCGGCCGCCAAGGCAAAGGCCGGCTGCTTCAGGCGGCGAAAAACAATGATGTCAGCTCCGGGCGCCAAACGTTCAAGCCGGATGCCCGTACCACTGGCCAAGGCGTTGACCGTGCCGCCACTGGCCTGTCGGGGCAAGGGCGCCAAGCTCGGCGTCCAGTCGTCAAGGGCCGCGGAAGCGCCATCGCCCTGGTAGTCAAACCCCTGCACCGGACGGGAAAGGTCGAATTCGAACAGATCGTCCCAGTCACCGTTCAGGACGCTCATCAAGTGGGTGGCGCGGCCATTGCACCCGAGATTGCCCGCCGCAGCCGCGGACTGGCGCAGAAAGGCCAGGGCATAGCGCCCGCTGTCCTGTGCGTCAGCCTGCCCCATGAGGCTCGAGGCCGCGGCCTGCCCTCCAGCGTACTGTTGCGCCAATCCCAAGGTCACGACCAATCCCAACGCCAAGGCCAGGAGCAATTCAACCAACGACAGGCCTTGGCTTGGCGCACGGCGCACTTCAAACCCCGCTGTCAACCGTCAGTGTTCGGTTTTCGCCTTGGTCCCGCCATTGGATGGTGATGCGTACCGAACCGGCCGAGATGTCGGTGGCAACGGTTCCGGTGGCATGGAGCGGCCCGCGGCAATCCTGGTCCGTCGTGGATGCGCCCAAGGCGCAACGCCATTGCGCCAGGTCAAATGCCGCCATTTCCGCCGCAGCGCACTGGCTGGCGTGGCAATCCGGTCCCCCAACCGCATCCCCGCTCACTGCATAGCTTCCTGCCTGCAAGCCAGCGGGATTGGCGCGAATGCGCTCGATGATGTCCTCGGCCAGCCTGACCGCTTCGGCGTGGGCAGCCGCCGACCGTCGATGCTGGGCGTTCAGGGTGGTCAGCCCAGCAATGCCCAGCACGCCAACGCTGGTGACCAACAGGGCCACCAAAAGCTCGAGCATCGAGAAACCCCCTTGGCGGGCCTTGCGGCGTTTCGCCTCAATATTCCCAGCCATTATTCCCAGCCATTTTCTTCCGCGACCAGTTCACCGTCGTCGTTGCGATCCCATCCCCGGTTGCCTGCTTCATCCAAGGTCAAGAAGCCATCTCCAACCATCGGGCTGCCCGCTTCGGGATAAGCAGTGAGCGCAAAGCCCTCCGCGCTGGCGGCGATGCGGATCCGATAGCGGCCCTCGGCAACCGAACGGGACGCGCAGACCTCAGTTGCGATGGGGCCGTCGTCTGCGTCCCCCGCACCATCGGCATCGGTGTCGGCGGTGCCTTGGTAGGTGAAGCGAACGCCCGCCCAACGCTCCAGGGCGAGTGCGCAGGCCACCAAATCCCCTTGGGCTTCAGCACGGTAGGCTCGGTCTGAATAGGCGTTCAGCGCCGGCAGGCCGAGCCCCGCCAGCACGGCCAGAATCACCACGGCCACCAGAACCTCGATGAGCGTCAGCCCGTTGAATCGCCACATCCGGCGCATCTCCTGCACAGACGCGCCCTACCTTAGGCCTGGATTCAGCCAGGATCAGCCAGTATCCGACGAACGGCACCAACGGGCCGACAAGCGGGCGGTTGCGAGCGTGCGCCCGCGCAGGGCTGGGATACCATTTGATCGCAGTTCAGCGGAGCTAATTCAATTCAGACGGTCGCATGGAACCTGTTGGATTGGCTTGATTGCCGGTGGGAGCGTTGACCGCCGCTATTCACGAATTCGGGCGCTCTTGGAGCGTGGCCCCCGGCAGGGAATCGGGGGATAGACCCGAAAGCCCTACCGGGGGACTGAGGAAGAGACTAACGCCCTCTACGCCCTATTATGGGCATCCTCAATCACGCTAGCAAGCGTCGGCTGGCCACCGCTCCGGGACGGCCACCCAAGCACAACCAGCCCGTTTGCTCGCTCACCGATTGCGCCACGCCAATGCTCGCCAGAACCAAACATCAATCATTCGCCGGCCCGCGCCGAAGGCGAAGCGCGGGCGTCGCGGATCATGCATAGAATCCACAGCGCGGCGCCGCAAGTCAGCGCGGCATCGGCGAGATTGAAGGCCGGGAAGTACCACGAGCCATAGTGGAACAGGACGAAGTCCACAACGTAGCCGCTGATCAGGCGGTCGATCATGTTGCCCAGCGCGCCGCCCAAGATCATTCCGTAGGCGAGGCCCTGAGGCCAATCGCCGACTCTCAACCGCCGCAATTCATAGACGATGAAGACCGAGAAGCCGCCAGCCAAGGCAACAAAGAACCAACGCTGCCAACCGCCAAGCCCGGACATGAACGAGAAAGCGGCCCCGTCGTTATGCCAAAGCACCCAACTGAAAAAGGGCAGCACGGCAACCCGCTCGCCATAGGCGAGTTCGGCACTCGCCAACCACTTGCTGGCTTGGTCGAGGGCCATCACCAACCCAGCCACGGCCATCCACTTGAAGCCCTTCAGGCCTTGCCCATTCAAAGCGGACGCCGGAGGCATCAGCGGTTGGCCAAGCGATCGTACCGGAACCAGGCGCGCGCCGCCTCGATGTCGTAACCGATTTGCGCCTTGAGCGCCTCGATGGATTCAAAGGCCCGCTCGTCGCGAATCTTGTGCTTGAAGGTCACCGTTAGCAGCCGTCCGTAGATGTCCTCATCGAAGTCGAAGACATGGACCTCCAGCAAAGGCTCCTTGCCGTCCACGGTGGGGCGAATGCCGATGTTGGCGATGCCCTGATAGGGGCGGTCGAGGCCCGCGTCCACGGTGACCGCGAAGACGCCCTCCAAGGCGGCGCGGTACCGCTGCAGGCGAATGTTGGCCGTCGGCACACCCAATTGACGACCGAGTTGGCGTCCGTACACCACCCGGCCCATGATGAAGTAGGGATGGCCAAGCAGCTTTTCCGCCAAGCGCAGGTCGCCCTCCGACAGCGCTTGGCGCACCCGGCTGCTGGAGACCCGGTCGTGTCCCAAGGTAAGTGTGCCGAGGAGGCTGACTTCGTAGCCGAAGCGGTCGCCGGCCTCCTTGAGCATGGCGTAGTCACCGGTTCGGCCCTTGCCGAAACGGAAATCGTCGCCCACCACGACATAGGCGGCACCTAGCAGGCCATGCAGGAAGTCGTCCACCACCCACTCGGCGGGCGTGCTGCTGGTGCGGGCATTGAACGGCAGGCACAGCACCCGGTCGAGCCCGGTGTGCCTGAGCAGGGTGATTTTCTCCCGAAAACGGGTCAGGCGAGCGGGCACCGCCGCCTTGAAGAACTCCCTGGGCGTCGGCTCGAAGGTCACCAAGGTGCTGGCCACGCCAAGTTCCCGGGCCTTGGCGCAGACGTGGGAGAGCAGCATCTGGTGGGCTTGGTGAACGCCATCGAAGCTGCCGATCGTGACGACGCCGCCCCGGTGGCGAGGCTCGAGGTTGTGCAGGCCAACAACGACTTCCATAACACAATCATAGCCTAATCCCACTTGGACAATGCCCCCGATCGCCGGATGAAGGGCGTCTTCAGATGCGATGCTGCAGCTGTGCCAAGCGCAATCCGCTTACCCACAGGGCGGCAGCGTAGGTGAGACTGCCCGCCACTACCAGGCCCGCCAGCCACGGCACTCGATGCCAAGCGGGCACCGCGAACCAAAACTCGGCACTCGGCGACAACGCTGCCAAGACCGCGCCCATCAGCACGCTGGCCCCCAGTGCCCGGGCACCGGTGCGGGCCAAGGCCGGCGTCGCATGGTAGTAGCCCGCGGCATGAACCCCGCGCCACAACAGCCAGAAATGCACCCAGCCGGCTGCGGCGGTGGCCAAGGCCAGCCCCACATGGCCGAACCACCAGAAGAGGGAGAGGTTGAGCGCCACGTTGACGCTGATGGCGGTCAGCGCGAACTTCAAAGGCGTGCGGGTGTCCTTGTCCGCAAAAAAGGCCGGGGCGAGTATCTTGACCAGCACCAGCGGCAGCGCGCCGCAGGCGAAGGCGCGCAGGGCCAGCGAGGCCATGGCCGCGTCGATGGCGGTCATCTCGCCGTGCAGGAAGATGGTGGCGATCAGCGACTCCGCCAACAATGCCAAGGCCATCGATGCCGGCAGGCCGAGCAGGATCCCCATGCGCAGCCCCCAATCCAACGTTCGGCTGAACGCGGCCCGCTGGTCCTGGCCCGCCAGTTTCGACAGGCTCGGCAACAACACGGTGCCCAAGGCCACCGCCACCAAGCCAATGGGCAACTCCAGCAGGCGGTCCGCATAGTACAGCCAAGCGATGCTGCCCGTGAGCAGCATGGACGCGAGAATGGTGTCAATCAGGGCGTTCAACTGCCCAGCCGAGGACGCCAGCAGGGCGGGCACCAACAACCGCCCCACCTCCCGGGCGCCCTCGTGCCGCACGCTCAGCCGAGGTGCCGCAGCAACGCCGAAACGAGCGACCTGTGGTGCCAGAAAGGCCAATTGAACGACGCCCGCCGCCAATACCCCCCAGGCGAGCGCGGGGGCCATGCGGGCGCCGGTGTGGGCGGCAAAGGTCATGGCCAGCATCAGGCATAAGTTCAGCAGCACCGGGGTGAAGGCCGGTGCCGCGTAGCGCTCGTGGGCGTTGAGGATGGCAGCGGCGAAGGCGGTCAGGGAAATGAATCCCAAATAAGGGAAGGTCACGCGCACCAATTCCGCCGTCAGGTCCAACTGGGCGGGTTCGCGCCAAAAGCCGGGCGCAAAGACGAGTGTCAAGCCTTCGGCACACAAAACGCCCAGGATGACCACGAGCATGAGCGCCAATCCAAGGTTGCCGCCGATCACGGCGACGAAGCCCTTGAGTTCGGTAAGCCCCAGGGCGCGGTAGCGCGCCAGAACCGGGACGAAGGCTTGGCTGAAAGCCCCTTCCGCAAACAGGCGGCGGAAAAAGTTGGGGATGCGGAAAGCGACCAGAAAGGCGTCTGCGGCGGTGCTGGCCCCAAGGAAGTGCGACAGCAGCAGGTCGCGGGCAAAGCCGGAGATGCGCGACAGCAGCGTCATGCCGCTCACCACCGCACCCTGGGCGGTGACGCTGACCGTTTCCGGCACCGCGCGAGCGTTGCTATCAGTTGACATGGCCCATCCTCATCGGCATATTACCGCGCCTTCTCCAAGCCCTACCCTCAAGGAGCGTCCATTGGCCAACAGTCCGCAATCCCGAAAGCGCGCCCGCCAAGCGGAAACCCGACGTCGACGCAACGCCAGCCAACGGTCGATGGTGCGCACCAGCATCAAGAAGGTGCGGGGCGCCATCGCCGACGGCGACGCCAAAGCCGCCGCTGAGGCGCTTGATGCGGCGGTGCCCGTCATCGACCGCATGGCCAACCGCGGCATCATGCACCCGAACCAAGCGGCCCGCCACAAATCCCGGCTCAGCGCCGGCATCCGGAACATCACGCGGGATCAGAATTCGGACTGAGCCGCCAAGCCGGTCAAATCAAGACTAGATTGTCCCGGTGCATCAGTTCCGGCTCAAGGCAATAGCCCAACCGTGAATGGATGTCAGTGCTGGCCGCGCCGCAGATCTTAAGGGTCTCGGCGCTGGAGTAGTTCACCAATCCTTGCGCGATGAGATCGCCCGCGGCGTTGACGCAGCGGACCAAGGCGCCCCGGTTGAATTCGCCGCGAACTGCCGCCACCCCCACCGGCAGCAGGCTCACGCCCCGTTCGCGCAGCGCCTTGGCAGCGCCGGCGTCAAGCACCAACTCCCCCTTGGGCCGCTGCTGCCCGGCAATCCAGCGCTTACGGGCGGCGAGAGGCCCAATGCCCGCTCCCAGCAGGGTGCCCACGGACCGGGCGGCAAATGCGTCGCTAAGCACGCCGGGGCGACGGCCATCGGCAATCAGGGTATGGGCGCCGGAGCGCGCCGCAATCCGGGCTGCCTCGATCTTGGTCACCATGCCCCCGCGACCGAGCTCCCCGCCCGAACCCGCGCCTGCATCCAAGCTCGGATCGCCAGCCTGGGCATAGGTGATGCGCGCCGCTTGGGGGTGGATGCGCGGGTCCGCGCTGTGGACGCCATCCACATCGGTGAGCACGATCAACGCGTCCGCCGCCAACAGGCTCGCCACCAATGCCGCCAAGGTGTCGTTGTCGCCGAAACGGATCTCGTCGGTGGCCACAGTGTCATTCTCGTTGACCACGGGCACCACACCCATGTCGAGCAGGCGATTCAAGGTGGTTCGCGCATTTAGATACCGGCGGCGATCGGCTAGGTCCTCATGGGTCAGGAGCACGAGGGCGGTGTGCCGGCCATGTTCAGCGAAGGCACTTTCGTAGGCGCCCACCAAGCCCATTTGCCCCACCGCAGCGGCGGCCTGCAGATTGGGTAGGTCGGACGGCGGACGGCGCCATCCCAATCGGGCCACACCGTCCGCAACAGCACCGGAAGAGACCAGCAGCAGCCTCCGCCCCCGGTCCAACTCGGCGACGATTTCGCCACACCAATGACGGATGTTCTCGTGCGCGGTGCCAGCTTGGGGATCCGTCAGCAGCGAGCTGCCGATCTTGATCACCGTGAGGCCCGCGGCGGCAACCTTGCGCCGCGCCGCTCGCTCCGCGCCCGCTTGATTCTCATCCAAACGGGCCATGTTCAGGCCTTGACAATCCATTCGAGCGCATCGTCTTCCGTAGCTTCAGAGGATCGGCTACGGCGCTCGGCCAAGGCACTGGCGGTGGCGTCCTGAAGAATCTGTTGCGCCAAAGCCCCCTCCTTGGCACGGACCGCGGGATCGCTGGCCACCAAGGCGCTCCATTCCGACAGCGCCGCCATGACCGCCCCAGTCAGAGGCTCAAGGCCGGCGCCAGAGAAGGCGGAGACGGCATACAACCGACGTCCGGCGAAGGCGGCACCCATCGCGCTCAGCATATTCTTGAGCTGCACGGCATCGAGCAGATCAATCTTGGTCAGCACCAGCCAGATGGGCCGCTCCGCCAAGGCGCGGCTATAGGCGGCGACCTCAGCTTCGATGGCGATGGCGTTGGCCACCGGGTCGGAACCATCGGCAGGCGCCGCGTCGATGAGGTGGAGCAGAATCCGCGTGCGGGAAAGATGGCGCAGAAACTGGATGCCCAGTCCCGCGCCTTGGGCGGCACCGGCAATGAGGCCAGGCACGTCGGCCATGACGAAGCTTGCGTCCGCCGCCACCCGCACCACCCCCAAGCTGGGTTTGAGCGTCGTGAAGGGATAGTCCGCAATCTTGGGTTGCGCCGCGCTGGTCCGCGCCAGCAGCGTCGATTTGCCCGCATTGGGCAAGCCGAGCAATCCCACGTCAGCCAACAGGCGGAGCTGCAGGACCAATTCGCGCTCCTCACCCGCCTCACCTGGGGTGGTCCGGCGCGGAGCGCGATTGACGCTCGACTTGAAGCGGGCGTTGCCGAGGCCGCAACGTCCGCCCCTAGCGACCCGCAGGCGTTGGCCGGCGCCGCTCAGGTCGCCGAGCACTTCGTCGAAGGAAGCATCCGTGACGGTGGTGCCCAAGGGAACCTTGATGAGGCGATCCTCGCCACGGGCGCCGGTTCGGTTGCGACCGCTGCCCGGCTCGCCGTTGCCCGCTTGGTAGCGGGGCTGGTACCGGAAGTCAACCAAGGTGTTGAGCGCCTCGTCGGCGACCAGCACCACATCGCCGCCAGCGCCGCCATCACCGCCGTCCGGGCCGCCGCGCGGAATGTACTTCTCGCGACGAAAGCTTAAGGCACCGCCGCCGCCCTTGCCGGCTCGGACGTAAACCGTCGCTTGGTCGATGAATTGCATGAACGCGCCATTAAGGACTCGGCACAACGGTGACGTACTTGCGTTTTTGCTGGCCTTTCTCGACGAACTTCACCTGTCCGTCAGCGGTGGCGAACAACGTGTAGTCCCGGCCGCAGCCGACGTTCTCGCCAGCGCGAAAGTGACTGCCCCGTTGGCGCACGATGATGTTGCCAGCGCGCACGAACTGCCCGCCGAAACGCTTCACCCCTAGGCGCTTCGATTCCGAATCCCGACCGTTGCGGGTGCTGCCCCCTGCCTTCTTGTGCGCCATGACTGTGCCTCCTATTCCCTAGCGAATGCCGAAACCCAATCAAGCGGCCGAGGCCACTTCGATGCCCGTGACCCGAACCTCGGTGTAGGCTTGGCGATGGCCTTGCCGGCGCATGTAGCCCTTGCGCCGCTTGAACTTGATGACGCGGATTTTCTTGCCGCGGCCTTGGGCGATCACCTCGGCGGTGACCCGCCCCCCCGCCAACAGCGGCTGGCCAACTTGAACGCCATCCTCGCTGCCAACCATCAGCACCTGATCGAAAACCACTTCATCGCCCAGCCCCGCATCAAGACGCTCAAGCCGAAGCCTTTCGCCCTCCGTGACCCGATGCTGCTTGCCGCCGCTCATAATCACCGCAAACATTTTCCTACTCCGTTCGTGTCGGCGCTTGTGTAAAATAGCCCAATTGGCGCCGGCAAGCCCTGGGCCCGAAAGGCCGCGTATTCTAGAGGCGAAGACATGGAATTACAACGAGACGGGGGCGGCGCGGCCGCAATGGCGCTAAGTCTTGCCCCGACTGCGGTGCCGGTCAGCGAACGGTCGGCGCTGCAATCGGCGGGCGTCGATGCGCTAACCCCCGTCTTGGCCTTGATCGAGGATGACTTCGCGGCAGTCAACTGCCTGATCGCCAACCAGTTGACCTCAAAAGCCGCGCTGGTGAAGGAAATTGGCCGCTACCTCATCGAGTCCGGCGGCAAGCGGCTGCGGCCGGCGCTGGTGCTGCTCGCCGCGCGGTGCTGCGAGTACGACGGCAAGCGCCACATCGCCTTGGCTACCATCATCGAGTATCTGCACACGGCCACCCTGCTGCATGACGACGTGGTTGACCGGTCTAAGCTGCGCCGCGGGAGGCCGACAGCTAACTCGCTGTGGGGCAACGCACCCTCCGTGCTGGTGGGCGACTTCCTCTATTCCCGTGCCTTTCAACTCATGGTTGAGCTGGACAACAAGCCCGTGCTATCCATTCTGGCCGACGCGACCAACCTGATCGCCCAAGGCGAGGTCATGCAATTTTCCGATGTCGGCAACCTCAGCATCACTGAGGAGCGCTACATGGAAGTCATTCGCTGCAAGTCCGCCCTGCTCTTTCAGGCAGCCGCGCAAAGCGGCGCCGTGCTGGGTGGGGGCAACCCGGAACAGGTGGCGGCGCTGCGCAACTTCGGCTTGGAATTCGGCATGGCCTATCAGCTCGTGGACGACTGGCTCGACTACGCTGGCGACGCTAAGTTCATGGGCAAGAACGCCGGCGACGACCTCGCGGAGGGCAAGCTCACGCTGCCCCTCATTTTCACGCTCGCCAACGGCGCAAGCGCCCAAGTCGATTTGGTGCGCGAAAGCCTCATCACCCGCTCCGCTGCCCGGCTCGACGATGTGCTCGGCGTCGTCAAGGCCTGCGGCGCGCTCGACTACACCCGCGCCGCCGCTTTGCGGCACAGCCAGCGGGCGATGCAATGCTTGGAAGTCCTGCCGAACAACGAGTACCGCGAGGCGCTTGGCGCATTCACCGAATTCGCCCAAGCGCGGATGGCTTAGAGCGCAACAGCCAACGAGGTGCCCGTCACATAGCCTTGGGGCCGGGCGAGTAGGCGAGCCAGCAAAGCGATGAGGCTAGCCGATGGCTCATCGGTCGGCTGGCCAGAAACGGTCACTGCGTTGGCGAGCAGCGGTGGCTTGAGCGGCCCCCCTTCCGACGCCGCGACCAAGCTCATCTGCCGTAGCGCGCCGTTGCGGATGTCGGCGGCTAGAGCGGCTTCCTCGCCGGTAGCTGATGACCAGGCCAGAGCCACCACATCGGTTGCTGCTTGGACGCGCAGGCGTTTGGCCAGTTTCAAGTGGAAGTGATAGCTGGCGATGCTCTCCTCGATGAAGTCAGCGATCCCCTCGCCATCCCGCAGGTCGCGGCCCACGAAGACGAGGGCGTCGGCGCTGCCAACGAACGCTGCCACCCGCTCGAGTGCCGCTTGGACTCGGACCTCCGCCTTGAGGTCAGCGACAGCGGGGCCGACCGCGCCGTCCATGGCAACGCTGACGATGCGCGCGCCTAGCGCGGCAAGGCAAGCTTCCGCCTGATCATTTAGCGATCCTGGCTCTCCCGCGAGGACAACGGTACGGCCACCAAGGAGGTCAACTGGCGAGGAATCCGCCATCGGCGAGCACCTCCCGGTCTTCGAGTCGAATGGCAGGATCGAGCATCATCAGCAATGTGTCGCCGATCTCCTCGGGTTCGGCCCAACGCCGCAGAGGGATGGTCTCGGCGAGCTGATTGACGAGCGGCGAATCGCGGCCAATGGCCTTGTCCACCTGCGGCGTCATCGTGTAGCCCGGCAGCAGGCTCTTGACCTGCACCCGGTGCGCCTGTGCGGCGAGCATCCGCTCGTAGGCCCGGTTGAGGCCAGCCATGCCCCCCTTGGTCGCGCAGTAGGCGCTCGCGCCATCCTGGCCGGTACGGCTCAAGACCGAGGAGACATTGACCGCCATGCCTGGGAAGCCGCGCTTGCCGTAGGAATCAGCAATGAGCGGCACGCAGTGCTTGAGCCCGTAGTAAGCGCCGATCAGGTTGACCCGCACCAGCGACATCAGGGTCTCGGCAGGGGTTTCCTCAATGGGGCTCAAATGGGAGATGCCCGCATTGTTGACTAGGAAGTCGAGGCGCCCGAAGCGCTTGAGGGTCTCACCGGTGATGCGTTCCCAATCAGCCTCGGAGCCCACGTCCTGTGGCATGTAGGCCACGTCGAAGCCCAATTCGGTGAAATCCGCTTCGGCTTGGTGACCGTCGGCTTCGGTGCGGGCGGTGATGACCACCCGCACACCGGCGCCGCCGAGCGCCTTGGCGCATCCGTAGCCGATGCCGGTGCTGCCGCCGGTGACGATGGCGACGCAGCCCTTCAAGCGGTTTCCCGTCATTGCCTCACTAGCCGAAAACCTCGGAATAGAGCGCTTCGT
This sequence comes from Gammaproteobacteria bacterium, assembly GCA_009843635.1. Taxonomy (GTDB): domain Bacteria; phylum Pseudomonadota; class Gammaproteobacteria; order Pseudomonadales; family Azotimanducaceae; genus Azophilus. The sequence goes on along the minus strand of VYDB01000012.1, from coordinate 13,359 downwards.
TGAACCCCACCAACAGTGTTTTCTTGCGAGGGGCAAGCCCCTCGCGCTCCCCGGCTGAGGGCTCCCGCCCAACCACCAAGGTCGGCGCGCGCAGATTGCCCGTCGTGCCCAGCATGGCGGTTGCGGCTTCATCGGAGGCGATGTTGTCGCCGCTGAATTCGGTCAGCTTGCGGCCCTTGGCGACCGCCACCCGGCTGGCCTTCTTCAACAAATCCAATGCGTCGGCGCGCTGCAGCTTGCGGCTGGCGGGCACGGTTTCGGCAATTTCGATGCCTCTTGCCTCCAAAAACTTGGAGGCTCGCGCACAGCTCGTTCAGCCGCTACGGTAGTAGTACCAATCAACCGTCGGTGCAGTCATGGGTTTCTCCCTTTGGGTCGGCATAGTTTCCAGATTGGGTCTTGGGTTCGCAACACGCGCTTCGCCTTCGGCGAAGCGTTCGAGTTGCTCCGCAACTCGGCGCGAAGGGCAACATGCAAGTCATCTCCGCAAAGACAATCATCTCGATTATAGGTGATCGACGAAGACATGCTCCTTGGCGAGCCAGATGGTGGAGCGCTTGAAGTCGATGAAATGGGCCTCGTCGGCCACCGCCCGCCGCCCGGCCGCGACCTGCTCCGGCGTTGATCCAGCTAGGGCAGCGCGCTCGAACCAGAGTTCGGCATGGCCGTCGTAGGCCTCGACCGCCGTTCCCCGAGCTCTGGTAAAGGCGGCGTCGAGCCGTTCATCGCGCACTCGATGGACCTGCACGTAGCGCAGAATGCCGGATCCGGCTGCTTGGCGGCGGATCAGCGGGCCGTGGCTGGCGTACCAGTACTCGTGGGCCTCGCTAAGCGCCAGGTCGGTTCTCATGCGCAACGGAAAGTAGAGCTTGACCAAACCGCTGCGGGGCGTGGCGACTAGGTTCTCAGGTGTGGGATTGACCTGCGGAAACTCATGACAGAGCCATAGCGGCGAATTGGGCAGGTCGATGAATTTGGCCTCATCGGCCACCAAGGCGGCAGCGGCGGCGCGGCCAGCCGGGGAGGATGCCGCCATGAGCGCGGCGCGGCTTTCGAACCAAGCTTCCGCAACGCCGTCATAAATCGGCTCCATGCCGCCACGCGCCTTCGCCATGCCCGCGGCGGCGGTGAGCGCCGCCTCGTCACGCAGCGTATGCACCTGCACGTAGCGCAGCACACCCAACCGCCGGGCATGGCTGGCCACCAAGGGGCCATGCTCCTCCAGCCAATACCGGTAAAACTCGTCGTGGCTCAGGTTCGGCTGCTTGCGCAGCAGAAAGGTGAGGCGCAGCATCTCTACATTCCTTGATCGCGGGATGAGGTTATCACTTGAGTCAACGGCCTTGCGGCCTGTTGCGCCCGCCGACCGTCCGCTCGCTGGCCTGGGACAACGCCTCGTTAGCCGCCCGCCTTTTGCAAGCTGGTGTAGGCGCGGTTGACGAAGCCGGACGGGTCGCCGAAGGCTTCATCGAACGGCGCCGTCGGCTTGGCCTCCAAGACCGCTTCAAGGTCCGCACCCTCCGCCATTAGGTCCATGATGGTCGCGCGCACCGTTTCAAGCATGTGGATGTAGTCCACCAGCGCCTGATAGTCGGTCACCGGGCCGTGGCCGGGAATGACGGTGGTGTCCTCGTCGATTTCCGCGAGCACCGAAGCGCAGAAGTGAATCATGCCGTCGAGGTCGCCGCCATTGTCCGCGTCGATGAAGGGATAGCCCGAATTGTTGAACACATCGCCCAAGTGGACGGCGTTGCGGCCTCGGAAGATCACCGCCGTATCGCCGGTGGTGTGCGCCGGGCCGAAGTGGAGCAAGTCAATTTGCTCGCCGTTGAAGTGGAACTGCATCGTCTCATGGAAGGTGATCGCCGGCCGGGCGTCCTGCGGATAGGCCTGCTGCTCGTACTGCATCGCCACCATGTTGATGATGTGGGCATCCGCCATCATCCGCCGTGAATTGGCTTGGGCCACCAGCCAACTGCCCTGCGGGCCCAAGGCCAGGTTGCCCTCCGCATGGTCGAAGTGCCAGTGGGTGTTGATGGCGAAATCCACAGCGCCGCCACCGAGTTCGGCAATCTTGGCCTCGATCTTGGGCACTAGCTGCGGAAACTGGTCGTCTACGATCAACACGCCATCTTCGCCGATGCTGACGGCGATGTTGCCGCCTAGGCCGAACAGAACGTATAGGCCATCGCCGTGCTGCTCGGCGGTGATCTCCGCGCTGTCAAAGTCCCAGCCAAAGGCGCCCATCAACTCATCAAGCGTCATCAGGTCATGAGCTTGAGCCTGGGACGGCGCAATCGCCAAACCGGCTAACAGCAACGCCATGGAGATGGTGCTCCGCATGTTGGTCTCCCCCAAAGTAGTGTCGTGGCGAAAGGTTAACCGAATCGCCCTAGCAGCACGAGTGCGCGCGCACGTTCGAGTTGCTCCGCACCTGCGCGAGCAAGTTCGCGTTCGAGTTGCTCCGCAACTCGGTGCGCTACAATTGCGCCGCCCCAAAGAGAACCCGCCAGCGCATGTCCAGCATTCCGTACGACTTCGGCACGGGCCGATCCGACCCGGCCACGTTCCCTACCGAAGGCCTGAAGACGGCGGCGGCACAGGTCATCGAACGGGAAGGCGATCATTTAAGCGATTATCCCGGCAAGCTGGGCCATCCGGGCTTCCGCCAAGCGATGGCAGCGCGCGAGGCCGAGCGCGAAGGCGTGGCAGTCGATCCCGACCACCTCGTTATCACCAACGGCTCGATGCAGGCGGTGACGCTTACCGCCGAAGCGCTCACCGAGCCCGGCGACGCCGTGTTGCTTGAGGAGTACTCCTACCCCGGCACACTGTCCGCCTACCGTTCGCTGAAGCTGGACTTAGTGGGCATTCCCTTGGACGAAGGCGGCATGCGGCTGGACGCTGTGGAGGACGCTCTGACTCGCCTGCAAGCGGCTGGCCGAACCGCGAAGTTCATCTACGCCATCTCCACCTACCAGAACCCGACCGGCTTCGTCATGCCCAAGCAGCGGCGCCTGCAACTGATCCAACTCGCCCGCCGCTTCGGCGTGCCGGTCATCGAGGACAACTGTTACGGGGATGTCCACTACGAGGGCCCGGTCGAACCGGCGATGTATGCCTTGGACGACGGGGCCAACCAAATCTATCTCTGCTCCCTTTCAAAGATCCTCGCCCCAGGCTTCCGCCTTGGCTACATATACGCCAAGCCGCCGATGCTGGATCGCATACTGGCCCGCCGCCACGACGCCGGCGGCAACAGCTTCGCCGCTGCGGTGGTGGCCGAGTTCTACCGCAACGGCATCGCCGGCCACGCCGCGGTCACCACCCCGCCGCTGCGGCGCAAGCGCGACCTCACCTGCCAACGGCTTGAGGAGACCGCAACGGACCTCTGCGTCTGGTCAAACCCGGTCGGCGGGCTCTTCATCTGGGTGCGTTTGCCCGATGACGTGGATCGGGCGCGGCTGGCCAAGCTGGCGCACAGCCGGGGCTTAAGCTATCTGCCCGGAGCGGCCTTCCACTACCAGGGTGCCGACGTCCCCTATCTGCGGCTAGCCTTCGGTCACCTCACGGAAACGCAGATCAACGAGGGCGTGCCCATCCTCGCCCGTTGCATCCGCGAAGCCCGGACCAGCAACGAAGCGATCAGCTTTGATTCACTGTTTCGGCTGCAAGACAAGGAACCTGCGTAATGAGAATCGGCGTATCCCTCCCCGTGCGCGAACTCGAGGATGACCTCGGAGCCATCAAGGACTTCGCCCAGACCGCCGAGGCGCTCGGCTACACCCATCTGCGGGTCCCCGACCAAGTGCTGCGCAAAGGCAACAAGCACCTGCATGAACCCATGATGCTGCTCGCTTGGGTCGCCGCAGCCACCGAAACGATCGAGTTGGTGCCCTCCGTCATCGTCTTGCCATCACGGCAGACAGCGCTGTTCGCCAAGCAGGCCGCGGAGCTTGACCGGCTCTCCGGCGGACGCCTGCGGCTCGGCATCGGCGTCGGCGGCAGCGCCGACGAGTACGAGGCTCTAGGCCAAGACTTCACCAGCCGGGGGCGGCGCTGCGATGAGCAGCTTGAACTGCTCAAGCGGCTGTGGACCGAGGATACGGTGGACTTTCAGGGGCGCTGGGACCGCGTCAGCAGCGCGGGGCTCAGTCCGCTGCCGGTGCAACGCCCCATCCCAGTCTGGATCGGCGGTCGGGGAACGCCGGGGCCAGCCGTTACCCGCCGCATTGGCGCCCACGCCAACGGCTGGTTCGTGCTCTGCTCGCCGGAGGACTTCCCCACTGTTAAAGGCGCCATCGACGATGCCGCCAAAAGAGCGGGCCGCAGCCCCACAGCCATCGGCACCGAGGCTGGCGTGGCGGTGGTGGGCCCCCGCCAAGCCGAATGGCAGGACCGCGTGTCGGGCTGGCGGGCAATGGGTCTAACCCACCTGTGCCTGCGCACCCTCGGCGGCGGCCTCAACGCCGTCGAACACATCGAAACGCTCAAGAGTGCGGCGAACGAGGTTCCGGGTGGCCTTCAATCCACCAATTGACGCACTGACTCGGGACTAGGACCGCCCGGCAGGATAAGCACCACGGCATCATCAAAACCCGCTTCGGCAAAGCGGTCGAGCTTGGCTTTGAGTTCGCCGAGGTCCGTGCCCGGCGGCAATTGAATGGTGGACACCACGGCCCGTCCACCGCCCGCTTGTCGATAGCGGCCTAAAGCGGCGATGACCTGATCCGCGGACCGGTAGTGCGCCGAGGCGATCCAGCCATCGAATTCGGTTGCCGCCCGCTCGACACCCTGCCCCCAAGTACCCAAGAAGAGCGGCGGCCCGCCGCGAACGGTGGGCCACGGCGTGACGTCAACACCCTCATGCCGGCCGCTGCGGAGAATCTCCCGCAGAACCTCGATCATCGACGGCAACTCGACAAACCGGGTTTCGAAGGGACGGTCCAAGGCGGCGAAGTCACTTGGCGTCGAGCCGGCTCCTAGGCCAATCACGAGGCGCTCGCCGCAGACCTGATGTAGGGAGAAGATGCGCAGCGCCAAGTCCACCGGGTGGTAGAGCGGCGCTTGCAGCACGGCCGTTCCGACCTCCACGTTCTCCGCCGCCGTGGCCGCGACGCTGAGCGCGATGAAGGGCTCGGTCAGCATGAAGCCACGGCCCAAGGCGTGCGCCGACCACAGGCTCTCGAACCCTTCCCCCGCGTAGGTTCGAGCCTGCTCGGCCAGCCGGTCGGGCGCCGATTCGCCGGTCACCGGCCCCAACAGCGCGCCCAGCCTCATAGCGTGAGCCAGCCGCCGTCAACCGGCAGGTATGCGCCGGTGACGAAATCGCTCATCGCCGAGGCCAGAAACACCGCCGCTTTGCCTTGCTCCATGGGATCGGCCCAATGGCCCGCTGGCAGTCGGGCGATGCGGTCGGCTACGGTGTCCGCCAAGGGATCGCCGGTCGGCGGCGGCGGTTGGCCGTCAACCGGTGGCGGATCGCCGCCCTGCACCCAAGTCGGCCCTGGCGCCAAGGCATTGACGTTGATGCGGTGCGGCGCCAATTCCAAGGCCAGTGCCTTGGTGATCTGCGCCACCGCGGCCTTGGAGCCGTCATAGGTGACCCCCAAGCCCGGCGTCACCGCCTGGGTGGAACTGACGTTGATGATGCGCCCGCCGCGGCCCGCCTCGATCATGATCCGCGCCGCCGCCCGGCAGCAATAGAACACCCCATCGACGTTGACCGACCAAAGCTTGCGCCACATCGCGTCGCTGATGTCCCGAACCGGCCCGATCAAATCCTGGTACACGCCCGCGTTGTTGACCATGATGTCCAGGCCGCCCAACCGATCGACCGTGGCGGCCAACGCCGCATCCACCGCCTCCCGGTCGCTGACGTCGAGTGCCATGCCGACGCCGCCCACCGCTGCGGCGGTCTCTTCAGCGCCGGCCGCGTCAATGTCACTCACCGCCACCTTCGCGCCGGCCAAGGCAAGCGCTCGCGCGATGGCGGCGCCAATGCCGTGCCCAGCGCCGGTCACATGGGCCGTCTTGCCACTTAAGTCGATCCAATCCGCTGCTTGCATGTCACCTCCATAGTGTCGAGTATGCTACCTCTAGATCCAACCAAGGGAACAGCCCAATGGCCAACACGCAGCTAGAGGGAAAAACCGCCCTTGTTTCGGCGGCGGGACGGGGGATTGGGCGCGGCATCACCTTGGCGCTGGCTGAAGCCGGTGCCAATCTGATTGTCAACTCCTTTGCCGAGGAGACGACGGCGGGCACCGCCGAGGCCGTGCGGGCGCTGGGCCGGGAGGCGCTGGCGTTTCCCGGCGACATCACCGACCCGGCAATCATCATCGACTGCGTCGATGCGGGGCTTAAGCGCTTTGGGCGCATTGACATCTTGATCAACAATGTTGGCGCCGCGCCCAAGTCGGCCATCGAGCCAGATGCCGGCCCCTTGGCAGGGCCAGCCGCCATCTGGGATGCCCTCTATGCCCAAAACCTCAAGCCCGTGGTGCTGATGTGCGAGGCCTTGATCCCCCACCTCAAACGTCAGAGCGGCGGCAAGATCATCAACCTATCCTCCATCGCCGGTCGCGCTTCGTTGTCCGCGAAAATGCTCGACCACTTCGTGCATCCATCCTACAGCGCCATGAAGGCAGCGCTGGTCAACTACACCCAAACACTCGCCGAGCAGCTCGGCCCGCACAACATCAACGTCAATGCCATCTGCCCGGGGATCGTCTACACCGACGCCTGGGCGGGCAATGCCCAGCGCGCCGTCAGCCACATGCCGGAGTTCAAGGGACAGGACCCCCGCCAGTGGTTCGAAGGCATCGCCCGAGGCGACTATCCGGAGATCTTCGACCGAACGCCGCTCAAGCGCGAACAGACCGTGGAGGATATGGGCAACGCAGCCGTGTTCCTAGCCTCCGAGGCGGCCAAGAACATCACCGGACAGTCCCTGATGGTCGATGGCGGCATGGTGAAGTGCTAAAGGATTGCAAACGATGACCGAGACTCCCATAGACAAACTTCTCGCCCATTGGGCCGACGCCCTCGGCGGCGAAGCCATCGCCTTGGTGCATGACGATGAGCGCCTGACCTGGGCGGAGCTGGATGCCGCCTCCAACCGGCTGGCCCGCGCCTATCGGAGGCTCGGGGTGCGGGAAAACGACTTCGTGACCGTCGCCTTGCCGAACGGCATCGAGTTCTTCATCGCCTGCTTTGCCGTCTGGAAGTGCGGTGCCACGCCGCAGCCGGTATCCGCCAAGCTGCCGAAACTCGAGCGTGACCAGATCATCGACCTCGCCCAGCCGAGCCTGGCGGTCGGCGTGGCTGAGAACGAGCATCCCGGCTTTGCGTGCGTGGCGGCGGGCTTCAGGGCCGATGCCGAGTCGAGCGAGCCCATTGCAGCCGCGCCCGCAGCATCGTTCAAGGCCATGACCTCCGGGGGCAGCACCGGCCGGCCCAAGCTCATCGTCTCGGCAACGCCCGCCATTTGGAATCCCGATCAGGACTTCCTGCAGATGCCGATTGGCGGGTCAGTGCTGGTCCCCGGTCCGCTCTACCACAACGGGCCGTTCATGTGGGCCATGATCGCCCTGTTCAAGGGCAACCGCGTGACCATCACCACGCGCTTCGACGCCGAGAACACGCTGCGCCTGATCGAGGAGCAGCAAGTCGAGCTGCTGTACTTGGTGCCCACCATGATGCAGCGTATCTGGAGCCTGCCGGAAGCCGTGCGCCACCGCTACGCCCTGGGCTCCCTCAAGGTGCTCTGGCACTTGGCCGCGCCCTGCCCGCCTTGGCTGAAGGAGGCCTTCATCGACTGGCTCGGCGCCGAGGTGATCTGGGAGCTCTACGGCGGCACCGAGGGCCAGGGCGGGACGGTCATCACGGGACCCGAGTGGCTTGCCCACCGAGGCAGCGTCGGCAAGCCGAACCCCGGCTGCCAAATGAAGATCGTCAATGAAGCGGGCGAGGCCCTGCCGGCCGGCGAAGTCGGTGAGATATTCATCCTGCCGGACACCGGCCAAGGCAGCACCTACCGCTACATTGGCGCCGAACCCAAGGCCATCGAAGGCGGCTGGGAAAGCTTGGGCGACCTAGGCTACATGGACGAGGACGGCTATCTCTACCTCACCGATCGGCAAACGGACATGATCCTCTCCGGGGGCGCCAACATCTATCCGGCGGAAGTGGAGGGTGCGGTCGAGTCCTTTCCAGGGGTGCGTTCATGCGCCGTCATCGGCCTGCCGGACGCCGATATGGGCAACATCGTGCATGCCATCGTGGATGCTCCCAACGGCGGCATCAACGAAGAGGCCTTGCTGGTTCATCTCACCGAACGGCTGGTGCGCTACAAGCTCCCGCGCAGCTTCGAATTCACCGACCTACCCCTGCGCGACGATGCCGGCAAGCTGCGCCGCAAGCAGCTTAGGGCAGAGCGCATCGGCAACTGAACAGCGGCATCGCCCGCTGGGACTTAACGGTCACGCCCCTCAAACTTGGTTTCTGAACGCCGTGCCTTCCTCGTAGTAGCGGTGGTGCCAGATGCCCTCTCCCGCTTCGCCTTCCAAGGGCATCCGCCAGGTGGTGACCCGCGCCCGCTCCAGCGGCAGCCGGTAAAGCCCCCGCGGCTGATTGATGGTGTTGCGGATGTAGGCGTCCGCTCCTTCGGGCGGCACGTAGCGCTCCGCGATGCGCCGATAGAGGTCGCGCCAGACATCGTCCTCACCGATGTCATGGAGCAGTTCGGCCTCCCCTTCGACCAGCACCTTGCGGTACGGCAGCGATTGCTCATCGATGCAGAGCGCCACCCTGGCATCCCGGCGCAGGCAGGCGAACCACTCCGAGCGCTTGCGCGGCGTGAAGTGGATGGCCCCGTCCTCGTGCAGGAACCAGATGGGCGTGACCAAGGGGCTGCCATCCTCACGCACCACGGCCACCCGCATCAGCACACCGGGTTCGGCAAGGAATCGATCGACTTCAGTCTCAGTCAGCTTGGGCATGAAACGGCTTCCTAGTTGCCGAAGTCCCAGGACTCGCCGGCGTGGTAGCGGCGCAGCACGTTCTTGGCAATGAGGATGCGATGCACCTCGTCCGGGCCGTCGGCGATGCGCAGGGTGCGGGCGCCCTGGTACATGCCCGCCAGGGGCAGGTCGCCGGAGACGCCGGCCGCGCCCCAGACCTGGATGGCGCGGTCCACCACCCGATGGTAGGCCAGCGGCACGAACACCTTGATGGCGGAGATGTCGGTGCGGGGGTCGGCGCCGCTCTCCATCTTCTCGGCGCAGTGAATGGTCATGAGCCGAGCGCTCTGGATGTCCATGTAGCTGTCGGCGATGAAGCCCTGCATGAACTGTTTCTCCTCCAGCTTTTCGCCGCCATGCACCTCGCGGCTCATGATGCGCTCCACCATGAGGTCGAAAGCCCGCCACATGGCGCCGATGGAGTTCATGCAATGGTACACCCGGCCCGCACCCAATCGGTCTTGGGCGGCGGCATGCCCGGTGCCGGTGCGCCCGAGTTGATTCTCCCGAGGCACCCGCACGTTGTCATAGACGATCTCGCAGTGGCTGGAGCCGCGTCCCCATACGGGCACGCCACGCACGATGTTCACCCCGGGCGTGTCCTTGGGCACGATGATCTGGGTCATCTTCTCGTTGCGCCCGCCGGACTCGTCCGGCTCCGACGTGCGGCACATGACGATGTAGAAGTCGGCGGCATGGCCGTTGGAGGTGAACCACTTGTGGCCGTTGATCACCCATTCATCGCCATCGAGTTCGGCACGGGTGGTGAGGGAGCGCGGGTCGGAGCCCGGGTTGTGGGGCTCGGTCATGGAGAAGGCTGACTGCATGCGGCCTTCGGTGAGCGGTTTGAGCCACTTATCATGCTGTTCCGGGGTGCCGTACTTGACGAGGATCTTCTGATTGCCCGAATTGGGCGCCACCACGCCGAACAGCGAAGCAGCACCGGGGCTGTAGGCGAGCACCTCGTTCATGAAGGCGTGCTGCATGAACGTGAGGCCCATGCCGCCGAACTCGCGCGGCAAGTGCGGCGCCCAGAGGCCTAAGTCCTTGACCTTGTTCTGGATGCCGTGACGGAGTTCCCGGGCCTCGTCAACCACCGTCTTGGGCGCTCTCGCGCCCTCCGCCATCCAGCCCCACAGCTTGTCCTCCGCCGGCAGGATGTCCTCGTTGACGATTTCGGCCGTGGCCAGCCGGATATGGTTGACCTCCGCATCGAGAGTGGGCACGGGCCTTACGTTCATTGCCATGTCAGCGGGACCGGTTTGGCCGGTTCGAGAGGGCCAGGTAAATCGCCTTGGCCATCTCCCGATAGCCGGCTGCATTGGGATGCAGCCCATCAGCCGTCAACGACCGGCGCATGAGCGTAGCGTCATCCGGATCCCTAAGGACCGCATCGATGTCCACCACGATGTCATAGGCGCCGCTGGTGCGCATCCATGCATTCAAGCCTTGGCGAGCCGCTTCAACCGCGCCCATCCCGTAACCTGGCAGAAACGAGCCGCCGGACGGCGGCAGGGTCAAGCCGATGGTGGTCAACCCGGCCACTCCGGCGCGGGCGGCAATCTGCTGATGGGCGGCTATCAACTGCGCCGCCGACGCACCCGCCGGGGCACCGAGCAGCACCGGCAACCCGATGTCATTGATGCCTCCGAGCGCTATCACATGGGTAACGCCGGTTTGCGAGAGCACATCCCGGTTCAACCGCGCCTGGGCGCTCTCGCCCAGGAAGTCGCTGTTCACCTGGTTGCCTGAAATGCCCAGATTCACGACCGTGGCGTACCGGTAGCCGTTGGGATGCAGGTCGTTGGCTCGAAGAATGTACTCGGCGAGAAAATTGGTGTAGCGGGCATTCTGGTCCACTGGCTCAGGCTGCGTCTGGTCGCCGTCGGTGATGGAATCGCCCAGGGCGGCGACCACATCCACGGGACGGTCCCTGCCGACGTCAATGGCCGACAGGTAGAACCAGGACGGCACCATGGTCGGCGCATCAAGGTCCGCCGCCGCCGTCTGGTTGCCATCCGCCAGGTAGTTGGTCTGCAACGCCCGAACGTGATAGCTCACGGGCGATTCGGACATGGAGATGTCATCGGGGAGATGCACGCTGACGATCAAGTCCGATAGGTGCCCGGCAAACAGTTCAACCGGGTCGCTGACTACGCGCGCTCCAGGCGGAATGACCACGGAGGTCTGGCCGCCAAACATGAGTTGCCGGTCCGTGCCCGAGCGAACCGCCGATCCGGCCTCTCGCCGAGCGAGGCGCGCCTCCCCAACGTTCAACGGCTCCGTGCCGAATTCGTTGGTTAGCCAAACTCGGAACCAGGAGCCGCCCATGCTGATGCGAACCACCTGGCGGATGGTGGTGTCGTTAATGGCCGGCAAGGGCGCATCGAAAGGCGTGATGGTCTTGGACGCCGTTGCCCAAGTTGCCGCCCAGTGCGGAGGATGGTCCGCCACGGCAACGGTAAAGGGCGTCGCCAACAGCGCCAGCCCCACGATGAATCCGCTGAAGGTGGCCCGCCAACCCGGTCGGCGCACAGGTTCAGTGATTTTTCCGGTCATCAAACATTCCTCCCTTGGTTAACCCGCTCGAATGAGCGAACCTTCGATCATAGGGACGCGTCAGAGCATTGACAACAGGCGCGCCCGCTTTCGCGGACGCGATACTCCGCACCTGTTGGCCGGTGGCAATCAGATCTGACGCAGGAAGCCCTCGATCGCTCGCCAGAGTTGCGGCGCCTCCAGCGGGACGTTGTGGGGGCCGTCGAACGTCACGACCTGGGGGTCGGATTTGAGTTCGCGGAGGAAAGCCCGGGACTCGTCGGTCGGCACCACCGAATCCGACGTGGCGTAGAGCACCAGGATGCGTTCGGGCAACGCGTCGATAGCCAGTGTCGCGTCGATGTTGTGCCGCAGCAGCCAGCCCACCGGCGCGAACGGGAAGCGGCGCTTGGCGATGCGCTCGATGCTGCGGTAGGGGCTGAGCAGGATGAGGCCGTCTATGCTCTCGGCCCGGGCGGCCAGGGCGGCAATGCCGCTGCCCAAGCTGCGTCCGAAAAGGACCACCGGTCGGTCTGCGCCGAAGCGGTGGCGGAGGCCGCCCACCACTGCCGCCGCATCCTCGATCAGACGGGCCGCCGACGGTTTGCCCTCACTTGTGCCGTAGCCCCGGTAATTCACTAGCACCGTGACGGCATCGAGACGGGCAAACACATCCACCAACCCCGACACTTCCTCGGCGTTGCCGCCAAAATAGAACAGCAACGGCCCTTCGGAGTGGCGATTGACCACCCACCCGCGCAAGGTCACGTCGCCACGCTGGAGCGATGTGCGCTCGACATGCGCCCCGGTCGGCTCGTTCGCCAACGATCGCGGAAAGAAGATCATCCAATCCTGCAGCAGGTAGAGCAGCAGGCAAACGCCAACGTAGGCGGCTAGCGCGACCGCCGCCAGCCGAAGCCAGGTTTCCACGGGATTGTGAAGCGCGGCGATTCAGAACGCCGGATTGGGCACTACCAAGGGTGGATGTCGCCGTTCCACTTGTAGAACTTGCCGGAGTCCGCCTTGGTCATGCCGGCAATCAGTGCGCGGATACCCGAGGCGCTTTCCTCGGCGGAAATCTCCGCATTGGGGCCACCCATGTCGGTGCGCACCCAACCCGGATGCACCAGCGCGACGGTAATCGGATCCTCCTTCCAGTCGAGCGCCAGGATTTGCGCCACCTTGGAAAGCGCCGCCTTGGTGGAGGAATAGACCAGCATGCCGCCGAAGGGCCAAGTGGAAGCCGCCAACTGGCTGGTGACGTTCATCAGCTTGCCATCGCCCGATGCGGCCAAGTTGGCCTTGAAGGCGCGGGCGATGAGCAGCGGGCCGATGGTGTTGATGTCCAACGTGCGGTGCCACTCGTCCAAATCCACATCGTCGATACCCTGCTTGGCGCCGCCGACGTAGCCCGCATTGTTGATGACCACGTCGAGGGCTTGGTCGCCCACTTCCGCAGCCGCAGCGGCGATGGACTCCGGACTGCCGGTGTCCATCTGCACGACGCGCACGTTGCCGTTGACGCCATCGAGGCCCGGTGCCGCAGCAGTGTCCCGCACGCAGGCGATGACCTCCGCCCCGTCCGCCAAATACTGTTTGACGAGTTCCGAACCGATGCCCCGGCTGGCGCCGGTGACCAAAACTGTTGCCATGGTGGTGTCCTCCTTGTCGATTGATGTTAACTTGAAATTTCGCCCATGCTAACCGGAAATCACATGAAGATGCTCACTTCCTACCCGCTGTTCCAGGCCTATTCAAAAGTCCTTGATTTGCCGTTGATCGGTCGGGTTTTTGGAGA
>VYDB01000071.1 GCA_009843635.1 Gammaproteobacteria bacterium | reverse complement strand
GCCATGCCCCCCCACTCAGGCGTCAGCCAAAGGCGCGGGGGTGCGAGTAGTTACTTGTCGTCTTTGGAAGGACTTACCCGTCCTTGGTGCCCGCTTGCGGATCTTGGAACACCGCCAGATCGAGTTGGCCTTCGCTGCGCGCGACCGTCGTTGCCACCATGCCGTCGCCGGCGATGTTGACTGCGGTGCGCATCATGTCGAGCAGACGGTCCACTCCGATGATGAGCATAATGCCCTCCACTGGCAGGCCCACTTGGGTCAGCACCATGGTCAGCGTGATCAGGCCCACGCCCGGCACCGCGGCGGTGCCGACCGAGGCGAGGGTGGCGGTCAGGATGACCATCAGGAAGTCCACCAGGCTCAGGTCAATGCCGTAGAACTGGGCGATGAACACGGTGGCCACCCCTTGCATGATGGCGGTGCCGTCCATGTTGATGGTGGCGCCCAAGGGCACGGCGAAAGCGGCCACTTCGTTGCGCACGCCGACGCGGTGCTCCACGGTGCGCAACGTCACCGGCAGGGTGGCGCCGCTTGACGAGGTGCTGAAACCGACCAGCATGGGTTCGCGCATCTTGGTGAAGAAGGTGGTTGGCTTGACCCGTCCAATGAGCATCAGCAAGGCCGGATAGATCAGCGCCAGGTGCAGGGCTAGGGTTCCTGCCACGGTAAGGAAGTAGCCGAGCAGCTTGAAGATCTCGCGCCAGCCGACCGCCGCGAACAGCGTTGTCATCAGGCAGAACACGCCATAGGGCGCCAATTGGATCAGCAGCGTGATCAGCTTCATCAGGGCTTGGTTGACATCGTCGAAGACGCCCCGGATGCGTTGGCCGGATTCGCCGCTTTTCGCCAAGGCGATGCCAAACAGCAGCGCGAAGACGATCACCTGCAGCATGCGGCCTTCGGCCATCGCCGCCACCGGGTTGGTGGGGAAGATGTTGACTAGGGTTTCCTTGACGCTGGGCGCAGGCTTCGGTTGATAGTCGATGTCGGCGGGCGGCGCGTCGGCGCCGATGCCCGGCTCCACGATCAAGGCGGTGGTCAGGGCCAGAGTGACGGCCAAGGCCGTCGTGAGCAGGTACATGCCCAAGGTCTTGCCGCCCAGGCGGCCCATGCTGGCGCTGGCGCCCAGCCGGGCCGCACCGCAGACGAGGGAGACAAACACCAGCGGCACGACCATGAGCTTGAGGCTGGCGATGAAGATCTGGCCGCCGGCGTCGAGCACGCCATCGACCAGGAAGCCCCGCACCCAGCCGGAGGGGTCGAGGCCCAATTGCTGCACGGTGATGCCGAGCAGCAGGCCTGCGCCCATCCCGATGAGGATGCGGAGGGTGAGGTTCACGCTACCCCACCTCGATCATTTCGAAATCCTCTTTGCTGACCCCGCACTCGGGGCACACAAAGTCGTCCGGAACATCCTCCCACTTCGTGCCAGGGGCGAGATCCTCCTCTTCACAGCCCTCGGCTTCGTCGTAGATCCATCCGCAAACGATGCACTGCCACTTCTTCATCCGCCGCCCGCCTCCTTGCAAGGGCTTAAGCGCCTCGCCGATCCGGGCGCTCCGTCATCAGAGGAAAGGTGCGCTAAGCTACTCGCGCACTCGCCAAAAATCAATCGGCGCAATAGACTTCGGCCGTGCGTGTTTCGATTTCCATGTGGCGGCCTTGGCTGGCCCTCATGCGCTTCGACCGACCGGTGGGCAGCCTGCTCCTGCTATGGCCCACCTTGGCCGCGCTCTGGGTCGCTGCGAAAGGTGTGCCGCCGGCTGATCTCATCGCCGTCTTCACCCTTGGCGTGTTCATCATGCGCGCCGCGGGTTGCGTCATCAATGACTTGGCGGACCGCCGCCTTGACCCGCTGGTGGCGCGCACGCGCGACCGGCCCCTAGCCACGGCTGAGATCAGCGTGCGCGGCGCCTTGGGCTTGTTTGCGGGTCTGTGCCTAGCCGCCTTGGCGTTGCTGGCTTGGCTGAACGCCGTCACCCGCTGGCTGGCGGTGGCCGGGCTGGCCATCAGCGTGCTCTATCCCTTCACGAAACGCTGGACGCACCTGCCCCAGGTGGTGCTGGGGGCCGCCTTCAGTTGGGGCATCGTCATGGCCTTTGCAGCGGTCGGTGGTGAAGTGCCTGCCATTGGCTGGCTGTTTTTCGTGGCCAGCCTTCTGTGGATCGTGGCCTACGACACCCTGTATGCCATGGTGGACCGAGAGGATGATCTCAGGGCGGGCATCAAAAGCACCGCCATCCTGTTCGGGGCTGCGGATCGGTTGATGGTGGGCGTTCTGCAGGCGGGCGCTTGGTTCGGCTTTGCCCTGCTGGGCTGGCGCTCTGGATTTGGCGCTGCCTATGGCGCTGGGCTGACGGTGATGGGCGCCCTGTTCGTCCATCAACAGGTCTTGATTCGGCAGCGCGACCGCGACCGGTGCTTCAGGGCTTTTCTTAACAACACCTGGGTGGGCTTTGCCTTGTTTGCCGGGGTGGTGGCTGAATTGTACTTCGATCCCTAAAATGCTGCGCCCATGCCCACACCCTACCGAGTGCTCGCCTTCGACCTCGACGGCACCTTGCTGGTCGGCGAGCATCTGCCGCCAGCCAATCGCGATGCCTTGCGGGCCGCCCGCGACGCCGGCTACCGGATCATCATCGCCACCGCCCGCTGGAAGGAGGCGGCGTTGGCCATTGCCGGCGAGGCGGGCGTCAATGATCCGGTCATCGCCTGCTCGGGCGCTCAGGTGCATGATCCCGCGTTGGGCACGGACATTTTTGATGAGCGCCTGCCAGGGGATTTTGCTAGAGCGCTCTACGCCCTGTGCAACGAGGAGCGGTGCATCGCCACCGTGACGGTCGGCGAACGGGTCTGGATCAAGCTCGACGGGGAGCCGGATCCGGCCCTGATGACCGACCCCATGCGCTGGACGCCGCGGCTTGAGTTGAATGGGATGGACCTGCCGCGCATCGCCGCGGTCCAAGGCAGCGGTGCCGGTGCCCGCATCAAGACCGAGCTCCAAGAGCGGTTCAGCGACCGGGTCAACATTTTTGACTCCATCGGCCCCTCCGGAAAGGTCATCCTGACCATCACCGCCAAAGGCGCCACCAAGGGCGCCGCTTTGCAAGCCGCTTGCGCCCATCTCGGCGTCCCCCCATCGGCCGCGGTGGCCTTCGGCGACGCGGAAAACGACTTGGCGCTGTTCGCCGCCGCCGGCGCTGCGGTAGCCATGGGTCAAGCCAGCGCGGAGGTCCGGGCTGCCGCCACTTTTGTCAGCACGCCCCATGACCAAGGCGGCGTCGCCCATGCCATCGAGATATTGCTTGAACGCGGGAGGCTGCCTTGAGCGTGGAGACGATCGACTTCCAAGGTGATGACGGCAAGGCCATTCACCTTAGCCGCTGGACACCGGCGACAGCGCCGAAGGCCGCGGTGCAGATCGCCCACGGCATGGGCGAGCACATCGGCCGCTATCAGCCCGTGGCGGAGCGGCTCAACGAAGCGGGCTACGTGGTTTACGGCAACGACCATCGAGGCCATGGGCGCACCGACCCGGACCGGCTCGGCGACTTGGGCGCTGGCGGCTGGGAGGCGGTGATTGCTGATGCCCGCTGCTTGAACGAGCGCATCGGCGAGGCGCATCCCGGACTTCCACGCATTCTGCTCGGCCACAGCATGGGCGCAATGCTCGCCCAGCAGTACGTTTGCCGCCACGGCGGCACCCTCGACGCATTGGTGTTGTCCGGTTCGCCGGGATTCACTGGCTGGTTCGCATCGATTCTGCCTCGGCTGATTGCCCGCATCGAAACTTGGCGGCTTGGTTCGGACGGTGACAGCGCCCTGATGGCCAACCTGCTGTTCGGGCAGGCGAATAAGGCGTTTGATGCAGAGGACGCAAGCGGCTTTGAGTGGCTGTCAAGGGATGCGGACGAAATGCGCAAGTACGTGGACGACCCGCATTGCGGCGCGGTTCTGCGGGCAGGCAGCCTGTCGGCGCTGTTCCGCGGCGCCAGGGAAGCTTCGTCGCCAGCCCACATTGCCGGCATACCCGTCAGCCTGCCCATTCACGTCATTTCGGGCACGGCGGATCCGGTTCACAATGAGATGAAAAACCTCGATCGGCTGTTCTCGCGCTACCAGCAAGCGGCGCTCACCGTCACCTGCAGATTGTACGAGGATGGCCGTCACGAGTTGTTCAACGAGACAAACCGCCGTCAAGTGCTCGACGATCTCATCGATTGGCTGGACGGCGTCCTTTAACGACCCCAATCGGGATGGGCGGCGGCATCGCCGTGAGCCAGCACCCGCTCGTGAACCGCTTGCATGGCGTGAAAAATGCGGCTGGTGGCGTCGGGGACCGATGTGCCGGGGTCGAAGCGAATGGGGTCGAGCACATGGGCGGCAACCGGCCCCGGAGTGGCTTCGCGCACGCCGGGCGGCCGGATTTTCTTGAGCCCCGCCATGTACACCGGGACCACGGGCACTCCTTTTTCCAGCGCCAGCAAGGAGACGCCGTGCTTGAATCGGGACAGGTGCCGGCCTCGGGAGCGGGTGCCTTCAGGGAACAGCATTAGGTTTGCTTCTTGATCGAGCAGCCACTTGGGGTAGTCCAAGGTGCGCGAGCCGCCGCCGCGTTGGATGGGGTAGAGGCCCATGACCAGTGACTGGTACCAAGGCCGCAGGGTGATTTCCTTGCGGCCCTTGAGAAACCAACGGTCGGCGGCGGCGCCGAAAAAGAGGTTTGTGCGGACGCGCCACGGCAACGCCTTCATCAGGCAGTATTGGTCGAAGTGGCTGGCGTGGTTGGCGACCACGATGCAGGGGCCGGTGATCTGCTTGAATTTGTCCTTGCCGGTCACGATATGCTCGGTGAAGTGGCGTCGCGCCCAGCGGCCGTAGGCGTAGTCGTACATCAGCACCCGCGCCAGTCGCGCCCACCAGCGAATCTGCCACTCGAACGGCCCCTCGGTCTCCGTGGTCTGGGAAATCAGGCGCTGAAACAGCGGCAGGTCGATGGCGGGCATGATCTGGGTGTTCGCCGTGGTGCTCAATTCCTGGGCGAGCGTGGCCCGGTAGGCCTTGAAGTTGTCCGGGGCGTCGATGATGGTGCATTGGTCCCATTCGCCGAGCAAATGGAAGCTGCCAAGGATCTTGGCCTCCCAACGCTCGATGGCGTTGTGGACGCCGGAAAGAAAATCCGGATCCTGCTTGGTGGCTTGCAGGCCCTCGGAGTGGTACTTCATCAATAGGATGTAGTGGCCCATTTGCCTGCTGCCGCCCGGTTACTTGCCGCTGGTTCCTCCGGTGGGCGGCGCGCCCTGCATCATCTCCACGAACTGATCGATGGGCATTCCCGGCAGGGTGGTCACCTTGATGGTGCCCCGGGAGCCGAGTTCCATGGCGATGCGCGCCATGACTTCGTTGGAGGGCGCCTCGATGACGTTGACGAAGTCGTAGCCACCGAGCACCGCGTACTGGGACGTCACTCGAGCGCCCATCGACTCCACTTCCTTGTTGACCGCCTGCAGGCGTTCCGGACGCTCCTTCAAAGTCTTGCGGCCCTCGTCCGTCAGGGTGCTGAGCATGATGTATGTGGCCATGGTGACTCCTTGTCCTTTGGCATCATCATAGACGATAGGTAACTACTCGCCCCCCTGCCCCTGATTGGGCGGGGTTTGCGTTGCCGGGG
>VYDB01000148.1 GCA_009843635.1 Gammaproteobacteria bacterium | reverse complement strand
TGGTTGGCGTCGGCAGGGGGGGCGGAAGCCTGGGGAAGGGGAGCAATGGCCAGGATAGGCGGTGGGAGGGAGATTGGCGCAGCGGCACTGCCCGCCTCCTCGTCCGGGCGGCCCTCGTATCGCACGATGCCGAAAGCGCACAGGCACACGCAGACTAGCGCGATGCCGAGAGGATAGGCGGTGGAGTACCGGCTGCTGTTCAAGTGAAGTTCCGCTTTCGGCCTTGGCTGCTTTCCCGCCTCCCCTGTCTTTCGGGCATGGAAACGAGACGTTGTTGACGAATTCGGGGCATCTTCATACAGGTAGTGGGCTCGATTGTCCAGAAAAAGCGATTAAGTGCATTGACAAGACATTGAAAATACTAAAAAAAGTGGAAATTTAACGGAATTTGCCTCGAGTTCTGCTAAATTGCCGCCGCGTTTTTTCTCTGCCTTGGCCATTCGATGCTGCTTGATGACTTGAAAGCCCGCGGGTTGGTGACGCAGACGACCAACGAAGGCCGGTTGCGCAGCCATCTCACCGGGGCGATGCGCACGCTCTATTGCGGCTTCGACCCTACGGCCGACAGCCTGCACATCGGCAACCTGGTCCCGCTGCTGGCGCTGAGGCGCTTCCAGATCGAGGGGCACCGCCCCATCCTGCTGCTCGGCGGCGCCACGGGATTGATCGGCGACCCGTCGTTCCGGGACGATGAAAGGGGGCTGAACGACGAGACGATGGTCGGCGGCTGGGTCGAAAAGATTCGGCGGCAGGTCGAGCCGTTTCTGGATTTCAAGGGCGACTCCGGCGCCATCATGGCGAACAATCTCGACTGGACGCGGGGGACCGACGTCATCAGCTTCCTTCGTGACGTGGGCAAGCACTTTTCGGTCAATGCCATGATTCAGCGCGACTCCGTCCGCAGCCGGCTGCAGCGCGACGACGAGGGCATTTCCTACACCGAGTTCAGCTACATGCTCCTGCAGGCCAACGACTACTTGGAACTGGCGCAGCGCTACGGCTGCTCCCTGCAGATCGGCGGCAACGACCAATGGGGTAACATCGTTTCCGGCATCGACCTAGTGCGTCGCCGGTTGGGCCGGGAGGCCCATGCGCTGACGGTTCCATTGGTCACCCGCTCCGATGGCGCCAAGTTCGGCAAGACTGCCGCCGGCGCTGTCTGGCTAGATCCCGCCAAAACCTCGCCCTATGCCTTCTATCAGTTCTGGCTCAACGTGGCGGATGCGGATGCGGTGAGCTACTTGCGGCTGTTCACGTTGCTGGACTTGGCGACCATCGACGACCTGGCGCAGGCCGCGGCACGAGCGCCGGAGCGCCGCGAGGCGCAGACCAAGCTTGCTGAGCAGGTCACCGAGCTCGTCCATGGCGCCGACGGCCTCAGCGCAGCGCGGCGGATCACCGACTGCCTGTTCGGTGGCGACCCGAATCGTCTTGAACAGGGCGACTTGTGGCAGCTTGAGCTCGGCGGAATCGAAAGCGCGGCCATTCCCGAACGGCGGCTGGGGCTTTTGGCGGCCCTGGTGGCCAGCGGTTTGGCCCCCTCCCGGGGGGCGGCACGCAAGCTGGTGGCGGCCAAGGGCGTTTCCGTGAACGGCCAGGTGCGCGACGACCCCACCCATGAACTCGACTTTGCCGACGCCCTCTACGGGCGCTACTACCTGCTGCGGCGCGGCAAGAAGAACTGGCGCATGTTGACCGGTCCGGATTGAAGACCGAAGGGGGGCGCGGGGCTTTCAGGGCGCGCCGAGCTGCTCGAAAATCAATTGAACTTATCTCTTGCCATGCTCACAAGCAGGCGTATAATCCGCATCCCTTCCGGGGCCGAGAGCGCCGGATCGCTCTTTAAAAGTGAAAAAGTAGACCATGTACGCGGCAGTCGAAGCCGCTGGCCCGCCCTTGGGCGCGGTTGCGGGTTTCGGCTGCAAATCAAGCCATTCGTGTGGGTAACACGAAGATTCATTTGGGAGCCAGACCATTCGCGTAACCGCTCGGGCGGCAATTTGCCGCTTGGCTGGGAGCGCAGCAAACTTGAACTGAAGAGTTTGATCATGGCTCAGATTGAACGTTGGCGGCAGGCCTAACACATGCAAGTCGAACGAGAAAGCGCCTTCGGGCGCGAGTAAAGTGGCGGACGGGTGAGTAACGCGTAGGAATCTACCCAGCGGTGGGGGACAACTCGGGGAAACTCGAGCTAATACCGCATGACATCCCAACTCTTCGGAGGCGGGATCAAAGGGGGCCTCTCCTTGGAAGCTCCCGCCGTTGGAGGAGCCTGCGTTGGATTAGCTTGTTGGTGGGGTAACGGCCCACCAAGGCGACGATCCATAGCTGGTCTGAGAGGATGATCAGCCACACTGGAACTGAGACACGGTCCAGACTCCTACGGGAGGCAGCAGTGGGGAATCTTGGGCAATGGGCGCAAGCCTGACCCAGCCATGCCGCGTGTGCGAAGAAGGCTCTAGGGTTGTAAAGCACTTTCAGTGGTGAAGAAAATCTCGGGGTTAATACCCCCGGGTCTTGACGTTAGCCACAGAAGAAGCACCGGCTAACTCCGTGCCAGCAGCCGCGGTAATACGGAGGGTGCGAACGTTAATCGGAATTACTGGGCGTAAAGCGCGCGTAGGCGGTTCGGTAAGTGGGATGTGAAAGCCCCGGGCTCAACCTGGGAACTGCATTCCAAACTGCCGAACTGGAGTATGGTAGAGGGAGGTAGAATTTCCTGTGTAGCGGTGGAATGCGTAGATATAGGAAGGAATACCGATGGCGAAGGCAGCCTCCTGGACCAATACTGACGCTGAGGCGCGAAAGCGTGGGTAGCAAACAGGATTAGATACCCTGGTAGTCCACGCCGTAAACGATGAGAACTAGCCGTTGGGGCCCTTGAGGCCTTAGTGGCGTAGCTAACGCGATAAGTTCTCCGCCTGGGGAGTACGGCCGCAAGGTTAAAACTCAAATGAATTGACGGGGGCCCGCACAAGCGGTGGAGCATGTTGTTTAATTCGATGCAACGCGAAGAACCTTACCACCCCTTGACATCCTCGGAACTGCCTGGAGACAGGCAGGTGCCTTCGGGAACCGAGTGACAGGTGCTGCATGGCTGTCGTCAGCTCGTGTCGTGAGATGTTGGGTTAAGTCCCGTAACGAGCGCAACCCTTGTCCTTATTTGCCAGCGGGTCAAGCCGGGAACTCTAGGGAGACTGCCGGTGACAAACCGGAGGAAGGTGGGGATGACGTCAAGTCATCATGGCCCTCACGGGGTGGGCTACAAACGTGCTACAATGGGCGGCACAGAGGGCTGCGAACCAGCAATGGCAAGCGAATCCCAAAAAACCGCTCGTAGTCCGGATAGGAGTCTGCAACTCGACTCCTTGAAGTCGGAATCGCTAGTAATCGCGAATCAGAATGTCGCGGTGAATACGTTCCCGGGCCTTGTACACACCGCCCGTCACGTCATGGGAGTGGGTTGCACCAGAAGTAGCTAGTCTAACCTTCGGGAGGACGGTTACCACGGTGTGGTTCATGACTGGGACGAAGTCGTAACAAGGTAGCCGTAGGGGAACCTGCGGCTGGATCACCTCCTTAAACCCTTAATCCTGAGCGTCGCGTGGCGACCTAGACGGCCTTCCGCCGGCTTTGCCGGCCCAGGGACAAGCCGCCTAGGACAAGCCGCGCAAGCAGTTGGCCAACTCTCCTTCGGAGTGCGGGCCGTGAGGCGCAAGATCGGATCAATGGCTTTCACGAATCCAAGTGGGTTGCGCTGGCCAGACCGTTCAGTTCTAGCCACTGGCGCAGCCGCGCCATTCCGCTACCGCGGAATGGCACCCACACGAATGGCTTGACCCTGCTTTTTCATTTTGTTTGCGGATTGGGAGCCCTCAGCTCGCCCCAGTGCGTCAAGCCGCTGGTACCGAAGGAACAACCGCTCAGCCATTGGGCTGATTCAATCTGTTCCACGAGAGGTTCAACGGGTCTGTAGCTCAGTTGGTCAGAGCGCACCCCTGATAAGGGTGAGGTCGGTGGTTCAAGTCCACCCAGACCCACCATCTTCCTTTCAATTGCTAGCCGTTGGGGCCGTAGCTCAGCTGGGAGAGCGCCTGCCTTGCACGCAGGAGGTCAGGAGTTCGATCCTCCTCGGCTCCACCATCCAGGCGCCTCGCCCCGCCGCAACCTGCCGAAATTCCCGTTGCCGCCGCCGTACTGGCGGCGACAACCGATCCTTAACAATTCAGAGACATGTAGCCGCATTGTTATTCAATGCAATAACAACGCGGGTAGCTGCCTGCCGAGAGGCGGGCGGCAAAGTAGATGCGTCTTGGTGCAACGCGCAAGCTCCCCGTTTTGATCTTCGGGTCGAACACCCAGGGGAGTGCGCAGCGTTGCGCCGGCAAGAAATTGCGTTACCAAAATCCAGTCAGGCTGCCCATCCCATGAGCAGGCGGCGTCGGTGCCCAACCTTGGGTTGGCCGTTGGCGCTGCCGTGGCAGGGCAGTTGAAGCATGCGTTGGATTATATGGTCAAGCATGAAAGTGCATCCGGTGGATGCCTTGGCAGCCAAAGGCGATGAAGGACGTCGTAACCTGCGATAAGCCTCGGGGAGCCGGTAAACAGGCCCTGATCCGGGGATTTCCGAATGGGGAAACCCACCGCTTTCGGGCGGTATCCATACCTGAATCCATAGGGTATGGAGGCGAACCCGGGGAACTGAAATATCTAAGTACCCGGAGGAAAAGAAATCAACCGAGATTCCCTCAGTAGCGACGAGCGAACGGGGAACAGCCCTTAAGCCCATGAATGGTTAGTGGAAGCATCTGGAAAGTTGCGCGATACAGGGTGATAGCCCCGTACACGAAAACGATCCATGGGTGAAATCGAGTAGGACGGGGCACGTGAAACCCTGTCTGAACTGTCTTCGGACGAGGGGGGACCATCCTCCAAGGCTAAATACTCTTGGCTGACCGATAGTGAACCAGTACCGTGAGGGAAAGGCGAAAAGAACCCCTGTGAGGGGAGTGAAATAGAACCTGAAACCGGATGCATACAAGCAGTGGGAGCCTACCGCCTCCCGGCTTTGGGAATATCCTTCGGGAGAAGACCCGTCAAGCCGGGATGCAAGGTGGGTGACTGCGTACCTTTTGTATAATGGGTCAGCGAGTTACTTTTACTGGCAAGGTTAACCGTCTAGGGGAGCCGTAGGGAAACCGAGTCTTAATAGGGCGTTCAACCTCGCTTGCGAGGCAGTCGGTAGGAGTAGGCCCGAAACCGAGCGATCTAGCCATGGGCAGGGTGAAGGTTGAGTAACATCAACTGGAGGCCCGAACCCACTAATGTTGAAAAATTAGGGGATGACCTGTGGCTCGGAGTGAAAGGCTAATCAAGCTCGGAGATAGCTGGTTCTCCTCGAAATCTATTTAGGTAGAGCCTCTCGTATCACCGCCGGGGGTAGAGCACTGTTTGGGCTAGGGGGTCACCTAGACTTACCAACCCCATGCAAACTCCGAATACCGGTGAGTGCAATCGAGGGAGACACACGGCGGGTGCTAACGTCCGTCGTGGAAAGGGAAACAACCCAGACCGCCAGCTAAGGTCCCCAAGTGACAGTTAAGTGGGAAACGATGTGGGAAGGCCCAGACAGCCAGGAGGTTGGCTTAGAAGCAGCCATCCTTTAAAGAAAGCGTAATAGCTCACTGGTCGAGTCGGCCTGCGCGGAAGATGTAACGGGGCTCAAACTGTCCACCGAAGCTGCGGATGCCACGCCTTAGGGTGCGGCATGGTAGAGGAGCGTTCTGTACGCCTGTGAAGGCGGACCGTGAGGTCCGTTGGAGGTATCAGAAGTGCGAATGCTGACATGAGTAACGATAAAGGAGGTGAAAATCCTCCTCGCCGGAAGACCAAGGGTTCCTGCGCAACGCTCATCGGCGCAGGGTGAGTCGGCCCCTAAGGCGAGGCCGAAAGGCGTAGTCGATGGGAA
>VYDB01000121.1 GCA_009843635.1 Gammaproteobacteria bacterium | reverse complement strand
CGCCCCAGCACACCGACGGCCCATGATCGCACTGCCAGCGCTTGCCGCCGCGAAGGTTGCGCTGTATGTCACGATGCGCGCTGAACGTGTCGGCAACTCAGCATTGGCCACCCGGCTCGGCCTTTCCGAAGGCGCGGTAAGGCGACTGATCGACCTTGATCACCGTTCGCACATCGGGCAAATCGAAAAAGCGCTCCACGTATTAGGACAGCGGCTGACGGTCTCGACACAGGCAGCATAGGGGTCTTTCAGCTAAAGTTCGCCGTCGAAATGGCTTTCCGATTCGTACATACAGCCGATTGGCAACTCGGCAAGGGATTCGCACACGTTCCTGGCGATGCCGGTGCGGCTTTGCGTGAACGGCGCATCGAGACGGTGCGAGCAATCGGCCAGTTGGCGGTCGAAAAAAATGCACATGCTGTTCTGGTAGCTGGAGATGTCTTTGACGCCAACGCCGTGGCTGACCGAACGCTGATCCAGATGCTGGAAGCACTAAAGATATTTCCAGGCGACTGGGTGTTCATCCCAGGCAATCATGATGCCGCGCTCGCCGATTCGGTCTGGACCCGCCTTTTGAACAGGGAGCCACCAACCAACGTGCATCTCGCCCTCGAACCAGAAGAGCCTATAGTGCTCGCCGACTCACGGGCTGCCGTGCTACCGGCTGTGCTCCAACGCCGTCACGAAATCGACGACCTCACAGCGTCGTTTGAGCGCATGGAGACGCAGAAGGGTGTCATTCGAATCGGCTTAGCACATGGTTCGGTTCCAGATTTTCTTCCGGATCAATCCAAGGTGCGCAATCCGATAGCAGCCGACCGCGTCAACGCCGCGCAATTGGACTACCTAGCGCTTGGGGACTGGCACGGGACACTCAAGGTAAACGACCGCACTTGGTATTCGGGTACGCCGGAGACTGACAGCTTCTCTTCCAGCGACCCCGGCAATGCGCTGTTCGTAACGATTCCCGAGTCGGGTGCGTTGCCTGAAGTGGAGAAGGTCTCGATAGGGCATTTCGCTTGGCGGTCCGATGCGGCAGAGGTTCGAAGTGCCGAAGACGTAGAAGCGCTCGACAGACAGATCGGCAGACTAGCACCGGACCCCCAACGATGCCTCCTGCGGCTGACGCTGACCGGCACGATCGACTTGGCTATCCGCACAAAGCTAAACGAGCGTCTCAGTTACTGGGACGCACTCCTCCACCATCTAGATGTAAGGGAAGACGCCTTGGTGAACGCGCCCAGCGACGACGACCTAGACCGCATCGACCGTGGCGGCTTCGTCCGCACGGCTATCGAACGCCTTCGACACCGAGCACTTGACGATTCTGATCCCGACAAAGCCGTTGCCGAAATGGCGCTAGTTCGGCTCTACGAAACCCATATGGGATCGTCGGCCTAGGGCCATGCGGATTGACCGGTTCGCCGTCCGCGACTTCCGCAAGCTTGCCGAGGGCGTTGCAATCGAAGGCCTTGAACCTGGAATCACGGTCATCGTCGGTGACAATGAGGAGGGAAAGTCCACGCTTCTCAAGGCGCTGCAGAGCGCGTTCTTCGACCGCCACAATCTGCTCGGCCAAGCCGTAGAGGAAATGATGCCATTCGGTGCGCGAGGCGTACGCCCATCAGTCGAAGTCGATTTTGAACTCGCAGGGACAAACTACCGGCTGGAAAAGACGTTCGGGCGAGATTCAGCAGTCTCTCTGCGAGGACGCGGCGAACGGTTGCAGGGAGAGGCTGCGGAAGAAAAGCTCCAAGCTTTGCTGGGCTTCTCCCGACCGGGGCGCGGTGCAGCCGACAAGAAGCACCGGGGTCTTACGGGCCTGCTTTGGGTCGAGCAGGGTCACGCGTTCGAGCCTCTGGACATGAGCCAGGACACTCAGGCAGGCCTGCGGAAGGCGATTGAAGGCGAGGTCGGACAGGTACTCGGTGGGGAGCACGGACGCCGGCTGCTCGACCTTGTGGAGAAGCGCACCAACGACTATTTCACTAAGACAGGGCAGGAGAAAGCGGGGAAGGGGGCGAAGTTAGCTAAGCTGCGAAATCGGACGGAGGTACTAAACGAGGACTGTGAAAAGTTGGCTGCCCAGCTAGGAGACTATGACGAGAAGGTCAGTAAACTCGAGAGATTGAACGGGACGCTAGAGCGCTACGATCGCGAGGGATCGATCGCCATAGCGAAAGAGGACGCCGATCGCGCCAAAGAGGCGCTTTTAGAGCTGCAAGAGGTTGAGAGAGAAGCCGAAACCGCGAAGGAGCGAATGGAACAGGCGGCGACGGATATGGAAACGGCCAACGATGCCAAAAGCAGACGGACTACGTTGATCAAAGAAGCCGACGTGGCGTCCGAACAAGCTAGCAAGGCGAAATTTGCTTTGGAAAAGCTTGAGCCCAACTATCTTGACGCCAGAAAGGCGCTCTCGGAGGCGGAAGATCAGTTCAACCGCTGCCTAGAGACGCACAAAACGGCAAACGAGGCTTGGGAAGTGGCCCACCGGATGCACGAAAGAGCAGTGCTTGACTCTGAGTTGCAGGCGCTAGGCGAAAGATTGAAGCGCGCCGAATCGCTAGAGAAACAAATCAGTCAAGGTCGACACGCACTGGACGCCGATCCGATAGGCGAGGATGCCGTTGCCGAGCTGAACAAATTGCACTCGAAGCAAATAGCGGTGAACGCTGCCTTGAACGCTGCTGCGGTAGCAGTCACATTTTTGCCGGAAAGGGGTCAGGGCGTGTTGCTGGACAAGCAGCCGGTTGATACCACCAGACCGGTACGCGTAACCCACCCCAGCACATTCCAACTTGAAGACTTCGGCAAGCTTGACATCACGCCGGGCGAGCGAGATATCTCCCAACTACGCACGGAAATGGTCGAGCTGGATGAGGCGTTGCAGGAGAAGCTGCGGCGCTTGGGCCAAAGGGACTTGGCCAGTGCCGAGTCAGCCTTGAACACGAAACAGACCCTTCATGAACGGGTAAACATCCAAGAGGGCGAGCTTAGGGGCCTTGTGCCGGAAGGTCTCGATGCCCTTCGGAATACCGTCGGGGAGCGACAAGCACGCTTGTCGGCACTAGTGGGGCAGGATGCCGATAGCGCACTGGATGCCGAAACGGCCCGCTCTATTGAGCAGAAAGCCCTGCTGGACCGAAGGGAAGCGGAGAGCGCTGTCGAACTGGCACGGCAGGATCAGGGCAAGGCCCAGAAGTTGTACACGAAGCTTCGGGACCAACGCGTCACGACGGAGGCGGCGCTCACCCAAAGCGATGAGGTAGCGGCGAATAGCAAGGCCAAACTGGAGGATGCACGCCGCAACACCACCGACCAAGAGCTAGCGAAGCGTACGAATCAGGCAGAGAAGAAATTGGAGCACCGACGCACGGACCATGCAGCGATTCTGGCGAAGCTCGACGCAATGAACCCTGAGGCACTACGCATCGAACTGGAACGTGCTGATGAGGCTCACAACCGACTGCGAGAGCAGAAAAGCAAGACTGAGCGTGACGAGCGCGACCTCAGAGTGGAACTGCGCACCCTAGGCCAACAAGGTCTGGCAGAGCAACTGGAGGAAAAAAGAGGGGAACTAAACGTTGCCCAGAGCGATCTGGCGCGGACCGAGGCAGATGCGAAGGCTTGGAAGCTCTTGCTGGAGACGTTGCGTGAAGCGGAGCGGGAGGCGAAGGAAGCCTTTCTTGGACCAGTGCGTGACCGTTTGCAGCCCTATCTGCAAATGCTGTTCCCAGAGACAGAGCTGCGCCTAGGTGAGGACGACCTTGAGATAGTCTCGCTCCGGCGGGGCGAAGTCGAGGAACGGTTCAACGCCTTAAGCATCGGCGCTCGCGAGCAAGTCGCCGTGCTGACGCGTTTAGCTCTGGCCGACCTACTGCGCGAAAAGGACAAGCCGGTCACCCTGATTCTCGACGACCCGCTGGTCAACAGCGATGACAAGCGTTTCCGGCGCATGATGCTTGCGCTTAGGAAAGCAGCCAGCTCACTCCAAATCTTGATCCTGACGTGCCACGAAGCCCGTTACGAAACGCTAGGTGCCAAGATGATCCGGCTAGCCGACTGTCAGATAGAAGACTAGCGCCTACAGCCACCTCACGGCGGTTCTCTTTGCTCCCGAGCCATTGGCCAGATGCCATTCAGGCGACGGCATCCTGTCCCTCCCACTCGATTCCATCGCGAAGCACGTTTTCGTAGAAGGCAGGGTTGTTGGTACTTTCAGGGTGCGCCAGAGATTTCTCCCAAATGACCATGGGGGACACTAAAAAATCGAACGCTGCCCGCGCACGGTAGGTTTGGCCCCGCATTTCAAAATCAAACTTCATTCGCATCTTCTTGGGCGGTTCACCGGGCAACACCACGGCCAAGTCAGCATCACTGTCAGGCTGAAAGTCGCCCCGAGCTCGGCTGCCGTAGAGCAGGACACGGGCAGCCGGGGGAAGACAGGTCGGAGGAAGGGCCGACACGGAGGCGTCGATGGCCTTCACGGTTCTCTCGTCCATCCGTTGCCGGTTCAACTCACTGTCCTCACCGCCGATTTCCTGTAGGTAGCGCGTTCCCCGAGATCTCGCCCTTGGCGGGGACGTTCCCTAAACCCGCTGCACCAACGTCCCCGTGCCCAATCCACCCCCACAGCACATGCTGACCAGCCCGTAGTCGCCACCGGAACGCTGCAGTTCATGCACCGCCTTGGTGATGAGGAAGCAGCCGGTGGCGCCCAGCGGATGGCCCAGGGAGATGGCGCCGCCGTTGGGGTTCACCTTGGCGAGATCGGCGCCAACGGTCTTGGCCCAGGACAGCACCACCGAGGCGAAGGCTTCGTTGACCTCGAAGACGTCGATGTCGTCTATGCCGAGGCCGCTGGCGGCCAGCAGCTTTTCCGTGGCTGGGATCGGGCCTTCCAGCATCAGGACGGGGTCGCAGCCCACTAGGGCCGTCTCCACGATCCGCGCCATGGGCTTTAGTCCCAAAGACTCGGCGTGGGCTGCGCTCATCATGAGCACCGCTGCGGCCCCGTCGGCGATCTGCGAGGAGGTGCCGGCGGTGTGGATGCCGTCTTCGCGGGCCACCGGCTTCAAGCCGGCCAGCGCTTCCAAGCTGGTGTCGCGGGGAATCTCGTCGGTGTCGAAGACCTGGGTCGCCCCGGTCTTTTGGCCCTCGCGGTCGAACACCGGCACCTCCAAGGGGATGATCTGCGCCTTGAAGCGGCCCTCGTCCTGGGCCGTGGCCGCCCGCAGTTGGGATTCCAGCCCGAAACGGTCCGCATCGCCGCGGGTCACTTGGTACTTCTCCGCCATCCGCTCCGCGCCCTCGAATTGGCTGGTGAACTCGAAGTGTTCAAAGTAGCTGCGCGCCACCGGCTTGCCGTAGGACTTGGGCAGGCCAATGGAGTCCGAGCCGATCCGGAGCCGCGTCATGTTCTCCACGCCGCAGGCCATCACCGCATCGGCCATGCCGGACCTGATGAGGCTGTGGGCCAGCATGGCGGCTTCCTGGGAGGAGCCGCACTGGGCGTCAATGGTGATGCACGGCGTCTCGGTAACGCCGCCGTGGGCGAGCCAGGCGGTGCGGATGACGTTCATGCCCTGGGCGCCGAGCTTGTTGATGCAGCCGCCGACCACCTGATCGACTTGGCTGGATTGCAGCTCGTTGCGCTCCAGCAGGCCCATCATCACCGGGCCCAAGGTATCCGACGGATGCACCCAGCCCAGCGAGCCTTCCTTCCTGCCCACGGCGGAGCGGGCCGCATCGACGATGACCACTTCGTTCATGGCGTTTCCCTATGCGTTGAAATTGGTGAGGGCGGGATTCTAACCGCACTGAGTTGACGGCGCATCGACGATAAGCACCCTTGGCCCGCCCAGTGGGATAGCGGTACTCTAGCCAGGTACAGGTGAGGGGGTTGGCGTTTGGACTTCGCACTGACAACCGAGCAGCAACTGGTGGTGGACACGGTGCGCGCCTTCGTGGAGCGGGAGCTTTATCCGCACGAGCAGGCTGTGGAGCGTACCGGCGAGGTGCCGGCCGAACTCGGCGACACCATCAAGCGCAAGGTGATCGAGCTCGGCTTCTTCGCCCCCAACCTGCCCGAGGAGGTGGGTGGCGGGGGCTTGGACCATCTGAGCCTCACCTTGCTGGAGCGCGAACTCGGCCGGGCCTCCATGGCGCTCTCGGTGTTCTGGGGCCGGCCCTCCGGCATCCTCATGGGTTGCAATGCCGAGCAGCGGCAGCGCTACCTGCTGCCCGCCGCACGGGGCGAACGCTTCGATGCGCTGGCGATGACCGAGCCGGGCGCCGGCTCCGACGTGCGCGGCATGCAGTGCTTCGCCCGCGCCGACGGGGATGACTGGATCGTCAATGGCACCAAGCACTTCATCTCCCACGCCGACATCGCCGACTTCGTGGTCGTGTTCGTCGCCACCGGCGAGGAGCAGACGGCCAGCGGACTGAAGAAGCGCATCACCTGCTTCCTGGTGGACCGAGGGACACCGGGGTTCGAGATTCGCCGGGGCTACGCCTCGGTCTCGCACCGGGGCTACCACAACTGCATCCTCGCCTTCGACGACTGCCGGCTGCCGTCGGCGCAGGTGCTGGGTGAACCCCATCGCGGCTTCGAGCTGGCCGACGAGTGGCTCTACGCCAGCCGCCTGACGGTGGCCGCCATGTGCACGGGCAGAGCCCGGCGCATCTTCGACATGGCGCTCGGCCACGCCGCCGAACGCCGCCAATTCGGCCAGCCCATCGGCCGCTTTCAAGGGGTTTCCTTCAAGCTGGCTGACATGATCACCGAAATCGACGCCGCCGACTGGCTGACCCTGGCCGCCGCCTGGCGTCTCGACGCCGGCCTGCCGACCAACCGCGAAATCGCCTCGGCCAAGCTCTACGCTTCGGAAATGCTGGCCCGGGTGGCGGATGAGGCATTGCAGATCCACGGCGGCATGGGGCTGATGAGCGACCTGCCCTTGGAGCGCTTTTGGCGCGACGCCCGGGTCGAGCGCATCTGGGACGGCACCTCGGAGATTCAACGCCACATCATCGGCCGCGACCTGCTGCGGCCCCTCGGTTCCTGAACTATGGCCGCGTCAGCAGACCTGAAACGCCTGCTGCGCCCCAACAGCATTGCCGTCATCGGCGGCCTCGCCGCTGCCCGGGTCGTGGAGCAGTGCGATCGCATGGCCTTCAGCGGCGAAGTCTGGCCGGTTCACCCGCAGCGCAAAGAAGTGGCCGGACGGCGCGCCTTCCGCACCATTGAAGACTTGCCCCAAGCGCCGGACGCGGCCTTCGTGGGCGTCAACCGCCACGCCGCAATCGAGGCCGTGGCGGCGCTTTCCGAGCGGGGCGCAGGGGGCGCCATCTGCTACGCGTCGGGCTTTCAGGAAGCCAGTGACGGCGCCGCGCTGCAACGGGAACTGCTGCAGGTCGCGGGCACCATGCCGTTGGTCGGCCCCAACTGCTACGGCCTGCTCAACCTGGCCGACGGCGTGCCGCTGTGGCCCGACCAGCACGGCGGAGAGCGCCTTCCGGCGAATGGCCGGGGGGTCGCCATCATCACCCAGTCCTCCAACATCGCCATCAGCCTGACCATGCAGCAGCGAGGACTGCCCATCGCCTATGTAGCGACGGCGGGCAACCAAGCGCAACTCGGCGTCTCGGCCTTGGCCACCGCCCTGCTGGACGATGAACGCGTCAGCGCCCTGGGCCTGCACGTCGAAGGGTTCGACAGCATCGGCGGCTTCGAGGCGCTGGCCCGCGTCACCCGAGAGCGCCGGGTTCCAGTCGTGGTGATGAAGGCCGGGCGCTCGGCCCGCGGCCAAGCGGCGACGCTCAGCCACACCGCCTCCATCGCCGGCTCCGATGCCGGCGCCAGCGCCTTTCTCAAGCGGCTGGGCTTTGCCCGCGCCACGGGCATTCCAGAATTCCTGGAAGCCCTCAAGGTGCTGCACGTTCACGGCCCCATCGACGGGCCGCGGGTCGGCGTTCTGTGCTGCTCCGGCGGTGAAGCCAGCGTCGTCGCCGATGCAGTGGACGACGGCGCCTTGGCGCTACCGGAACTGGCTTGCGAACAAGCCGCCGCGGTCCGAGCCCAAGTGCATCCCTTGGTCGATGTGGCCAACCCGCTCGACTACCACACCTTCAGTTGGGGCGATGAGGCAGCCCTCGGCGCCATCTTCGCTGCCTTTGCCGACCCGGCAACCTTTGACGCCACCCTGCTGGTGCTTGATTTCCCGCGCCCGGACCGCTGCGATGCCGACGATTGGCAAATCACCTTGGATGCCTTCCACAAGGCGATGGCTGAAACGGGATCGAGGGGAATGATCGTCGCCACCTTGGGTGAGAACATGCCGGAAGGGAAAGCCGCTTGGCTGGTTGAGCGCGGCGTCGCTCCCCTGTGCGGCATCCGCGAGGCGCTGGCCGCCATCGAATGCGCCGCCACCATCGGTGGGGCTTGGCGGGCACCGATCAGCGCGCCCCTCATCAGCGCCGAACCAGTAACCGGCGGGTCAACGATCTTGAACGAGGCCGACGCCAAGTCCCGGCTGGCGGCCTTCGGCGTCGAGGTGCCGTCCGGCCAAGTGGTTGGCACGCCCGACGAGGCGTTGAGCGCCGCCCGGTTGCTGGGCGGAGCCGTTGCCCTGAAGGCCTTGGGCCTCGCCCACAAGACCGAGCAACGCGCCCTGCGGTTGCGTCTTTCACAAGCGGAAGAGATCCGCACCGCCGCCGAACAGTTGCTGGCCTTGAGCGAGCGCCTGCTGGTCGAGCGATTCACCTGCGGCATCGTGGCCGAACTGATCGTCGGCCTGCACCGCGACCCCGAGTTGGGCCTGATGCTGACCTTGGGGTCGGGCGGCGTCCTGGTCGAGTTGCTTGGCGACAGCGTCACCCTGCTGCTGCCGGTGAACGAGGCGGAGGTGCGCAGCGCCTTGGCGGCGCTTCGGTGCGCCCCGCTGCTGGCCGGGCATCGCGGCCGGCCGCCAGCCGACATCGATGCCGCAGTGGCCGCCATCATCCGCATCGCCGACTTCGCGACCGCGCACCGAGCCCAGCTCCAGGAACTCGACGTCAATCCCTTGGCGGTGCTTGAGCCGGGGCGCGGCGCTGTAGCGCTCGACGCCTTGGTGCGACTGACTGAGGAGCCATCTTGAAAGACTCAATCAAGACCGAGCGGCGCGACCAGGTGCTACAAGTCACCCTAGACGGCCCGAAGGCCAACGCCATTGACCTTGCCACCAGCCGTCGCCTCGGCGAGACCTTCAAGGCCTTCCGCGACGACCCGGAACTGCGGGTGGCCATCGTCACCGGCAGCGGCAAGTTCTTCTGCGCCGGCTGGGACTTGAAGGCCGCCGCCGACGGCGACCCGGTGGACGGCGACTACGGAGTTGGCGGCTTCGGCGGCATCCAAGAGTTGCCGGGGCTCAACAAGCCACTGATCGCCGCCGTCAACGGCATGGCGGTGGGCGGCGGCTTCGAACTGGCGCTTTCCTGCGACCTGATCCTGGCTTCCACCAACGCCGCCTTCGCCCTGCCGGAGATCAACGCCGGCACCTTGGCCGACGCCGCCACCATCAAGCTGCCCAAGCGCATGCCCTACCACGTCGCCATGGACCTGCTGCTGACCGGCCGGTGGATGGACCCCGAGGAGGCCGGGCGCTGGGGCGTGGTCAACGAAGTGCTCGAACCCGAGAATCTCCTGGACCGCGCTTGGGAACTGGCCCTGAAGCTCGCCAGCGGCCCGCCGCTGGTGTTCGCCGCCATCAAGGAAGTGGTGCGCGAAGCGGAGACCTTAAGCGCCCAGGACGCCCTGAGCCGGGTGGGCAAGCGGCAAATCCCCAGCGTGGACCGGCTCTACGACAGCGAAGACCAGCTCGAAGGCGCCAAAGCCTTCGCCGAGAAGCGCGATCCCGTATGGAAGGGCCGTTGAACGGCTAGTCAGCGGACAGTCGCCGTTGCGCTAACTCGCTCTCTATCCGGCTGACCAGCGCATTGTCGAGCCGGTAGAACAGAATGGCGGCGGCGGCGATCAGGGAAAGCACGGCGGGGAACGCCGTGAACATCAGGCGGATGCCGAGCAGTGCGGTCTCCGTTTGCGGCTGGTTGGCGATGAAGCCGAACAGGGCCAGGATGTACCCTGCCAGCCCGGCGCCGACGGCGAGGCCCAGCTTGGCCGCGAATCCACCTCCGGAGTAGATCAGCGCCGTCGTTCGGCGTCCGCTTTTCCACTCGCCGTAGTCGGCGCAATCGGCGTTCATGGCGAACACCAGCGGCGGCAAGGGGCCGGAGATCAGCGTGGCGAAACAGTTGACGGCAACCATCAGCCAGTACTGGTCCGTCGGAATGAAGAAGAACAGGCCGTTGATCACCGCACTTGCTGCGGTCAGGGCGATCATCAAGTGCTGTTTTTCAAAGCGCTGCGTGAGCGGGCGCGTCAGGGTCACCCCGATTACCATGGCAATGGTGCCCAGCGACATGAAGACCGAGGCCTTGTCGAATGTCATGCCGAACATCGAGAACAGCGCGGCCCCGTTGTCGCCGACGTAGTACTTGAAGTAGTAGAGCAGGCCGCCGTTGCGCACCGCCGTCTGCATCAGGGCGAAGATGCCGGACACGAACAGGGCGATCCAAGGCAGGTTGCGCACCAACGCGCCGAGTTCCGCCTTCACGTTCGGCTCGACCGGCACCGCCTGAACCCGTTCCTTGGTGGCCGCGAACGTCCACCAAAAGAGGGCCGCGGAAAACACCGCGAACAGCATCATGGTGAGACGATAGCCTTCGGCCTCGTCACCGCCGCCGAGCAGCCGCTGCAACGGCCCCACGAAGGTGACGACAAGCCAACCGGCGCCGAAGGCGCAGACGAATCGATAGGCGGAAACCTTCACCCGCTCGTCGGACGAGGGTGAGATCACGCCCATCAACGCCGAATAGGGAATGTTGATCGCCGTATAGGCCAGCATCATCAGCGAATAGGTGACGTAGGCATAGACCAGCTTCCAGGTCGGCGAGAGATCCGGGCCAAGGAACATGGCGTAGCCCAGCAGGCCGTAGGGCACCGCCATGGTCAGCAGGTAGGGCCGGAACTTGCCCCAACGCGTGTTG
This sequence comes from Gammaproteobacteria bacterium, assembly GCA_009843635.1. Taxonomy (GTDB): domain Bacteria; phylum Pseudomonadota; class Gammaproteobacteria; order Pseudomonadales; family Azotimanducaceae; genus Azophilus. The sequence continues at coordinate 26,426 of VYDB01000121.1, read as the reverse complement.
GTGCGGTCCGCCACCAAGCCCATCGCCGGGTCGCTGAAGGCATCGACCAGCTTGGTGACCAGGAACATGGTGCCCACCGCAGCCGGCGCCAAGCCGAACACATCGGTGTAGTAGATCAGCAGGAAGACGTTGAACGCCTGAAAGAAGAAGTTGGACGCGGCATCGCCCATGCCATAGCCCAGCTTTTCCGAGAACTTCAGTTTTTCGACGGGCTGGGCAGGCCGCGAGTCAATGGCGCTCATAGGCTGGTTCCTGTTTGTGGTTTTGAAGTGCAGGCCGAGTGGTCAGCCCGGCGCCGCCTTGCAGTAGTGATCGATGAAGCGCTGGTGCTCCGGGAGCTGGCTGACGAAGCTGTCCGTGGCACCGTGAATGCCGGTGAGGAATTGCCGCAATTCATCCTCGCTCATCATGTTGACGATCGGGTGGTACTGCTCAGGCGTGAGCCCTTGGCCGAGCATCACCTGGATCCACGAGTTCTCGCCAAAAAGCTCCGTGGGCACCTTGAACACCCGGCCCGCCTGCTTGAACAGCTCGATGCGGTGCCGGAGGGAATCCGGTATGTCCATGCCCCTGCAGTGACGCCAGAACGGCGTGTCCGTCCGCTCGGTCACATGGTAGTGCAGGACGATGAAGTCCCGGACGTTGTCGATTTCGAAGCGCATCTGGTTGTTGAACTCATCGACATCCGGTTGCCGGATGCCGTCATAGGGGAACATCTGCATAAGCCGAATGATGGCGCGTTGAATGAGATGGATGCTGGTTGACTCCAAGGGCTCGATGAACCCGGAGGACAGCCCCATGGCCACGCAGTTCTTGTGCCAGTGCCGTCGCCGCGAGCCGGTCTTGAACTTGATCACCCGAGGTTCCGTAAGCACCCGGCCCTGCACCTTGCCGAGCAGCCGCTCGACGGCTTCGTCATCGGACCAGTGCTCCGCGCTGAACACCACGCCGTTGCCGACCCGGTGCTGCAGCGGAATGCGCCACTGCCAACCGGCCTCCCGGGCAATGGCCCGGGTGTACGGAATGGGCGGCCGCACGGACTCGGTCTGCACCGCGACGGCGCTGTCGCAGGGCAGCCAGTGCCGCCAGTCGTCGTAGCCCGCCTGCAGGGTCTGCTCGATCAGGAGGCCCCGGAAGCCGGTGCAGTCGATGAACAGGTCCCCTTCGACAAGCTGCCCGGACTGCAGCCGCAGGCCGGTGATGAAGCCGCTTTCTGGATCCTGCTCCACCCGGTCGATGCGGCCCTCCTGCCGCACGGCGCCGTGCGCCTCCGCCATGCCGCGCAGGAAGCGCGCATACAGCGAAGCGTCGATGTGGTAGGCGTAGTTGAGGCCCTGCTTGGCCATGACCGCAAAGCGGTTGCGCTTGGCGGCCAACCATTCCTTGCAGTACTCGCCGAACTCCCGGCTGATGCCCATTTTCCGGCCCTTGAGCCAGAAATGCTGGAATCCGGCGGCCCAACTGTCCTGGCCGGTCCAGCCAAAGGAGTGGATGTAGTCCTCCCCCACGTCGCGCCAATTCTCGAACGAGATGCCCAGCTTGAAGGTGCCCTGCACCGCCCGGAGGAAGTCCTGTTCCTTGATCTTGAGCAGGTCGTGCAGGGTGATCAACGTGGGAATGGTGGCCTCGCCAACGCCCACGGTGCCGATCTCATCGGACTCCACCAAGGTGATGTCGAGCGTTTTGCCCAAGAGCTTCGCCAGCGATGCGGCGGCCATCCAGCCGGCGGTTCCGCCGCCGGCGACCACGACCTTGTGAATCTTTCCGTGCTGCAAGGCGTGCCTCCTGAAACTCCTAAATTGAGGGTCAGCGATTCAGCTTGTTGAGCAGCTCCGCGCGCAAGCGCTTCGCCGCCGTCTCGTCGAGCGGGCCGAGCCATCCCCTGCCGGCCTCGGGAATGTGCTCGCAAGTTGAGTCGTCAGCATCGAACACGTAGTGATCGAACAGGCTGCGGCAGGCTTCCCGTTGCCGCGGGGGAAGCTCCCGCAAGGCCAATATGGCGTGCAGCAAGGCCTCCGAAGGTGACCCCATCGCGGCCGGCGTCATGCACCACCAGTAGTTGACCAACAGGTTGAACGGCGCCATCGATTCAATATGGTGCCACCACATGCTGGGAATGAACACGGCGTCTCCCGGCTCGAGCACCGCGGTCTGCCCGTGCTCAATGGCATCGGCGAACTTGGGGAATCGCTCGAGGTCGGGCGCCGCGAAATCGACCAAGCTGATGGCCTGGCCCGAAGGCGTCCGATCCAAGGGGCCGACGTACAGGTTGCCGACCTGGTCAGGCGGAAACAGCGTGAACCGCCGCTGCCCGGAAACCACGCAGGCCAGATTGTCGGGAAAGTCGTAGTGAGCGGAAATCCGGGTCCGGTTGCCGAGCCAGAAACTCACCAGCGCATCGTCCGCCGGCAGCCGCACGTCGTTTTGCGAGCGGAATCCCGGCAGCCACTCATCGACCGGCGTTGAACCCACGTAGATGGTCGCCATGCGCTCGTCGCGCTCCGGTTCGGCGAGCTTCTCGAATATCTGGGGCAGGGTTGCCTTGCCGGCGCGAAAGTTGAACCCGGTGAACTCAGGGTCGTAGAAGAACCGGCCGTCGATCGACGCATCCCCGACGTAGGCCGTCACCGGCGCTTGTGACCAGAACCGGGCGAGGTAGCGGGCGGCCGACTCGGCCGAAGCACCGCACTCGCGCACCGCAGGCCAGCCGCTCACCAGCCCGTTCAGGCGCACGGGCACACCGGCGTCGAACACCGATTCCGGGACAACGCCGTCCGCGCAGTCCAAGGCCGGCATCGGTTTGAGATCAGAGATCCAGGTCACTGGCCTGCCCGCCTTCCAGTGATTCGTTTTTCAATTCCACCAAGCGCTGAATGTTGGCCATGGAGGCCAAGGCCATGAACAGCGGCGCCAGAAAGCCCTCGCGGTTGAATTCGCCCAGCGTTCCTCCCGACAATGCCTGCACCTTCTCCTCGTTGAGGCAGTGATAGCCGATCAACTGGTTCCGGGTGCCGTCGTTCAACTCGATTTCCAAGGTGACGGTCTCGATCAGGTCATGTTCGGCCAGGGCCCGAGTGAAGGCCTTGTTGTGCTCGATGCCCGCGTAGATGGTCTCCAGCAGATCGGCCGCATCCTCCAAGAAGGGCGTACGCCCCCCCAATGGCTGGAACAACGCCTCCCCGGCATCGGCGCTCACCCGCGGATGCGCCATGTCCAGCGACAGCACGCGGGTTCGCCCCGGATTGCTCGGATCCTTGGAGTCCTGAAAGCCGATCAGGAAAGGCTCGCGCCGCACCATCGCCGGCACGTACCCGGCGTGCCAGCCGTCGTCGTCGAGAAAGAGGTTCTCCCCTTCCTGAAAGCCGAACAGCGCCACGGGATAGAAGCCGCCGTTCGCATCCTGCTGAAACAGGATGGGGTAGAACGCCTGGACGTTGCGGAACTCGAATGGAAAGGTGGGAACCTGCATCACGGCGTCGCCGTAACGGGCGGACCGCTCGGTGATGATGCGCACGTCCTGGTGATCGACGTTGTTCAGCAGCGCGAAGTCAGCCACAGTCAAGCCTGCCCAGGTCCGCGTTGCGCGATGGCGCAAAGCAGCTCTCGGTTCGACGGCAACGCCCGCGCCATCCGCGCGCCCTGCTCGAGCACGCCGTGGAACACCTCATCCGCCCGCTCGCGCAGGCGGGCGTAGGGCGCCGTGTCGGCGCCGGTATGGCAGGGCTTGAAGCCCATGCCGTACAGAACGTATTGATAGCTGGCCGAAGGGAACAGTTCGTCCAAGCGCGGCGCATCGTCGTGCCAGGGCGGCTGTTGCCGCCACAGGGTCAATTTCTCGCGCAACCCTTCCGGACATGAGTCCGTTGCCCGGTTGTCCAGCCAGTACTCGCTGTCGTCGCGGCGGCTGGTCGCATAGTGCAGCTTGAGAAACTCGATGATCCGCTCCCAGTGGTAGCCCATCTTCGCATTGAAGCGCCGCGCAACCACGTCCATGAGCTGCCGGTCCCTCGGCAGTTGCCCGGCTATGATCGACGCCGACTGCTCGATCAGGGCGAGTGCCGAGGCTTCCAGCGGTTCAACGAAACCGGCTGACAAGCCCACGGCGACGCTGTTGCTGATCCAGGGCGCCTGGCGATAGCCCGGTTCGAACGCAATGGTCCGAGTGTTGAGCGAGTCCGGGTCGATGCCCGGGGAGGTCCGTTCGACATAGCGCCGGAGCGCCCGTTGCGCTGCTTCTTCGTCGGTGTGGGCGCTGGAGTAAACATGGCCTAAGCCCCGGCGGGAGCCGAGCCCGATGTCCCAGATCCATCCGGCAGGCTGCGCAGTGGCGCGAGTCACCGATGCGATGGCGTCCCCCGATGCCGCATGAGGCACCTGGACGGCGATGGCCCGATCGTTGAACAGCAGGCCTCGCACGGAGTGGAAGGGCTCGCCGTAGTGCTCGCCAATCAACAAGGCCCGCTGGCCAGTGCAATCCACGAACAGATCGCCCTCGATGCGTTCGCCGGTGTCAAGCGCCAACGCCGCGATGTCCCCGTCCGGGTGCGACTCGACCTGCCGCACATTGCCCGCGACGTAGCGTACGCCGAGCTGCCCTGCCGCATGCCCGTGCAGCAGCGCGGCGAATTTGCCCGCATCGAGGTGATAGCCATAGTTCAGGGTAAAGGCGTATTCGGGAGTCGCCAATTGCTTGGGGGCAAGGCCCTCGGCGATCACTCGGGCCTGGGGCGTGACGAAATCGGCAAAGGGCGTCCCTCGGCCCTGTTCCAGCCAATATCGGGCGGGATTCAGGTTTGCGTATTCCAACGGCAGGCTGAAGGGATGACAGTAGGTGTCCGTCGCATCGCCGTTGCCTGCCCATCCGAAGAACCGGGTGCCCTGCTTGAAGCTGGCATCGGTGGCGCGGATCATCTCGTCTTCGGAGAGGCCGAGGCTTTGCAGGGTCGAGCGCATCGACGGCCAAGTCCCCTCGCCGACGCCGATGGTCGGTATGTCGGGAGACTCCACGAGCACCACCCGCAACGAATCGTGCCCGCCGCCGGGATGCTCGGCCGCAATTCGGTTGGCGGTAATCCATCCGGCGGTGCCGCCCCCCACCACCACAACCGTCCGGGTTGGCCGATTCATCGCCCGAAGCCCTTAAGCCCAGTGCCCTGCGAACCCTACCAAAACGGACCGCGGCTTGCGCGGCCCGTTTTCCGTTTGCTTTTAGAACTTGTATCTGATGCCTAGGTTGTAGCGCGGCCCGTTCTGGCCCGCGAACAGCGTCTGCAGCTTGTCCCGGCCATATACATGCGTGGTTTCATCGGTGAGGTTGAGCACATCGAAGTACGCCTGTATCTGGTCGGTAAACCAGTAGCTCACACTGAGGTCAAGCTGCTGGTAGTCGGCGGTGTGCGTCGGTGGCCCGGCGCCGACGTTGGCTTGGCCAGTGCCGGCCAGGAAGTCGTCCCGCCAATTCCACGCGACCCGCACGCTGAGATCGTTCTTGTCGTAGAAGGCGATCAGGTTGGCGGAGTCGCTTAGGCCCGTGAGCACGAATTGCTGCTCAAGGCTGAAGTTGTCGTAGCCGACATCCGCCTCCACCAAGGTGGCATTGGCAATGAAGCCAAAGCCGCTGTCTCCGAAGGTGTGCTGGATGACGAACTCCCAGCCCTTCATGGTGGCCTGCTCGATGTTCACCGGCACGGTCAGGTTGAAGGGCGAGGCCGGATCCCGGCCAGCCACGCCCGAAATGATGCCGTTGGCGGCATCCACACCGGGCGCATCGGCGCGGTTTTCGAGAATCCACGAATACAGGGTGCCGCCATCCGAACTGCCGGTGGCTGCTCGCGCCTCGTCGCCGAGTGGGCCTAGGGCGGGATGGGGCAGACCAAAAGTATCCTCCACCACGGAGGCGGTGCCGATGAAGTTGTCCACGTCCTTGTGGAAGTAGCCGACGGCAACGTAGCTGTCTTCGCCATAGTAGTACTCGAAGGAAACGTCGATGTTCTGGGACTCGAACGGCAACAGGTTCGGGTTGCCCCGATTGCCGGTGCCCCCGTCAACCCGCAACAGCGAATTGATGGTCTGGCCACCTTGGATGTCGCCGTAGTTGGGCCGGGTCATGGTCTCGCTGTACGAGAAGCGCCCCACCAAGCTGTCGGTCAGGTCGATCTTGAAGTCGAAGTTTGGCAGGAAGACGTCATAGTCTCCCTTCAGCTCCGTGAAATCCGGGTCGCCCTGCACGGCGGTCAACTCGTTGCCGGCCACCCAGTTGATGGCCGTGTAGGCGGGCGAGAGCGCTTGGGAGTCGATGTCGGTCTGCTCGTAGCGCAGCCCCACCCGAATGTCCACGTAGGTCGGTCCGAGATCGGTGCCCATGTTCACTTGGATGTACGCCGCCTCGGTCTCCTCCTGGGTGCGCCGGTCGGAGGTGAAGCGGCTTGAGGTGCAAAGGCCCGTGCCGCAGTCGCCCATGTCCGTGAGCATGAAGATAGTCGCGTCGCCGGAAGCCATCAGCGCTTCGGTGCGGTCGATCACCGCGTCCATCTCCCACGTGTAGAAGTCCGTTTGCCGCCGCGAATCGCCGCCGCCCGGCACCTCATCAAAGGCGTCTTCCGACGAGGCCGGAGACATCAGGTCGGCAATGGCGCCCGGTTGGGTGACGCCTCCCCAGGCGTCGCGCTGCACCACGGAGCCGGCCGAGCGGTTGTTGACCTCCGTGAGCTGGATGCCGAAGTCAACGCTCTCGATGAAGTCGAAGTCGAACTCGAAGCTGCCCGCCACTTTGGCCTGCTCAATGCCCATCTTCGCGTAGTTGTTCGTGAACACGCTGCCGGTGACGATCATGTCGTCCGGCGACAGCGGGTTGCCCAAGGTCAGCTCTAGAACCGGCAGGTCCTTGCCGAAGTAGCCAGTGGTCTTGTCGCGGCTGAAAGCGGCTGTGGACAGCAGGGCGGAGTCGCCGAAGGGGCTGTCCGGACGGCGCTTGGCGGTGGAGTCGTGATAGTCGAACTCCAGGGACAGCCGGTCGGTGACGTCCCAGATCAGGTTCAGCCCGGTGGAGCCGTTCTTGGTCTGCCAAGCGTCCTGTCCAGCCCCCATGGAGTAGTCGCTGTTGGACGAGTTTTCGGTGTAGGTCAGGGGCGTGGCTTGGGGACCGTCGGTCCAGAGCGTTTCCTGCCCCCCGAAATTGAACCAGGCCGAGAGATTGTTGTAGGTGCGCTCCAGCTCCACTTCGGAATAGGTGTAGTCCAGCGTCGCCACGAGCCGCTCACTCGGCTGCCACTGCAGGGTGAGCTGGCCGTTGGTGCGCACCCGGTCGTATTCCGCCAGTTCGTAGCCAATGGCCTGTGGCACCGAGTACAGGTCGTCGTCGCCGGGGCGATTTTGCTGATTGGGGTCACCGGCGGGCGGGATGCCGCCCCACTCCGACCGACCGATGCCGCACCAGCAGTTGTTCACGTCGCCCTGGAACGTCCGCCAGCCGCCGACATTGGCGGTGTTGGCGCCGTTGTTGCGCTCTTGGCGCACGGCGCTTAAGGCGATGCCGACCGTGTCGTCGGCGAAGGTGTTGGAAAACAGGGCCGAAATCTCCGGCGTTGCGTCCTTGCCCTCCTCGGTGGAACTATCCATCAGGGCGCTCGCCGCGGCCGTGAAAGTCATGCCGGGATTGTCCAGCGGGCGGGTGGTGCGGATGTTGATGGTGGAGCCGATGCCGCCGGTGGGCACGTTCGCCTGGCCGCTCTTGTACACCTCCACCGAGCTGATGCCCTCCGAGGCGAGGTTGCCAAAGTCGAAGGAGCGGCCGGACGGTTCATTGCCGCCGCCTGCCGTCGGCATCTGCCGGCCATTGAGCAGCACGAGGTTGAAGTCAGGACCGAAGCCGCGAACCGTGACCCGCGCGCCTTCGCCGCGTTCGCGGTCGATGGAAACGCCGGTGATGCGCTGCAGGGACTCGGCCAAATTGCTGTCGGGGAAATCACCGATGTCTTCCGCGGTGATCGCATCGACAACGCCATCCCGGTTCCTCTTGAGGTCCATGGACCGCTTGAGGCTCTGGCGGATGCCGACGACGACGACCTCCTCGATCACCTCCCCCTGCGCGGCGGCTCCCGCATCCTCTTGCCCATGGGCGAGGCCGCCCGCTATGGCCAGCGACACGGCCGCCGCAATCGGCGTCTTCTTGAATACATCGGTAGGCATGCTACGTCTCTCCCCGGCCACTTGGTGGCGATTCCCAACTTCCAATGCGCAGCGTTCTCGAACCTGCTGCTGCGTGAAAAAATGATAACGCTGTCATCCCGCCTTATAGTGCATGCCGACAGCGTTGTCAAACCCCTTGGACGCATAGCTCAATCCGAACCCCGAAGGGAACTGCCAGTCGCCATCCGCCGGGTCGCCAGTGCCCGGCCAGGGCAGCGGCAGCCGGCCTTTGAAGTCACTGTCACCCAACAGGACTTCGGCAACGCCTCGGCCTTCAGTCCCCGGCAGCCAGGCCGCCACGAATGCGGTGGAAGCGGCGAGTTCCCGGCCGACTGCCAACGGCCTGCCGGAAACCAGGACGACGACCACGGGGATGCCCTTTGCAGCGATGCGGCGGATGCAGGCCAGATCCTCCGGGTGGGATTCAGCCAGTTCCAGCGAGCGTGCGTAGGGCTCGAGCGGATTCATGAGGCCATTGACCGTGGAACCGGCTTCCACGACCAAGGCATCGCCGGAGCGGATGTCGCCGAAGCCTTCCGCGTAGGGCGTCTCGCCGATGACGACCAGTGCGACCTCGTGCTCCCTCGAGTCGGCGTCCTCGCCCGTCCCGTCCACGCTGAGCTGCGCATGGGGCGCAAGTTCGCGAATGCCCTCCCAGATGGAGGTTCCCTCTATGGTGTCGTTGCCGGTCTCGCCCTGCCAGCTCCGGGTCCAGCCGCCGCACTGGTGGCCGAGGTTGTGGGCGTTCTTGCCGGCCACCAGCATCCTTTGGTGCCGCCCCAACGGCAGCAGGCCGCCCTCGTTCTTCAGCAGCACCAGCGATTCCCGAACCGCGCGCCGCGCCACATCCCGGTGTTCCGCGCTGCCCGTGCAGCCCGTGCCCGCGCCCCGCCGCTGGGCGGGCCTCGGCATGTCGAACAGCCCATAGCGCAACTTGGTGCGCAGGATGCGCCGCACCGCATCGTCGATGCGAGCCGTGCTCACATGCCCAAGCCGAACTTGCGCCTCCAAGGCATCGATGAACTCCCGCCACCGCTCCGGAACCATGAACATGTCGAGCCCAGCATTCACCGACAGGCGAATGGCGGTGCCGTAGTCTTCGTCGAGATAGTTGACGCCGTCCCAATCGGACAGCACCAGGCCGTCGAAGCCAAGCCGCTCCTTGAGCAGATCGGTGACCAGGAAGCGGTGTCCGTGGCACTTCTCGCCGTTCCAGCTATTGAAGGACACCATCAGCGTCATGACGCCCGCTTGAAGCGCCGGGTAATAGGGCGCAACGTGCGTGCTTTCCAGCTCTTGCCAAGGCAGCGTGGTCTCGCCTTGGTCCATCCCGTGCCGGGTGCCTCCGTCCCCCACCCAATGCTTGACGCAACCGATGATGCCTTCGGCCTGCAGGGCCTCGACGTAGTGCCGCCCACAGGCGGCGACCCGCTCGGGGTCGTTCCCGAAACTCTCGTAGGTGCGCCCCCACCGGCAGTTCTGCACCACCGCAAGGGTCGGGGCGAAGTTCCAGTCCAAGCCGCTGTCGAGCATTTCCCGAGCCGTGACGCGACCGGCTTCGGCGACCAATCGGGCATCTCCCGCGGCGCCAAGCCCGATGTTGTGGGGAAAAATCGTGGCGCCCTGAACGTTGTTGTGTCCGTGCACCGCGTCGCAGCCATACAGAATCGGGATGCCCGGCGCATCGTCATCGGCCATCGCGGCCTGCCAGAACGCATCGTTCATCCGCACCCAGTCGCCGGGCGCATTGCCGCCCGGATGGGAGCCGCCTCCGGACAGCACCGCGCCGAGACCATGTCGCTTGACGTCCACCGGCTCCACCGCGAGGCGCTCCGCCATGGCCATCTGGCCGATCTTCTGCCGGAGGCTCATCTTCTCCAGCAAATTCCTGGCGACGGCTTCGTGCTCCGCGTTCAACATCGAACGACCTCCAGTTCAATCAGGTTCCGACGACCAAAAAAGGGACGTTGGCGTGCGCGGCGCCGCCTTGGTCATCGTCCACGTAAACATAAAGGCGGTACGCGCCCGGTTCCTGCGGCGCACGCCAGGAGATCTCGGCGGACCGAACGTCCGAGTTGGGTAGGCGGTATTCCTCAGGGATGTCCTCCGGGTCGCCGCCGGACTGCGTGGCGTCGCTTTCCCGCATCACGCGCCAGTCATAGGTCAGCGCATCCCGGTCTGGGTCTGCGGCCCGCACGGACGCGACATAGGAGCCGCCTGGCGCCAAGCGCACGTCGTCCGTGGCGCGTTTGCCGTCCAACAGCAGGTCGTGCAATCGGGGCGCGCGATTCGCTGGCCAGCGCCCGGTCCAAACGCGTTGCAACGCATCGGCCGCCTCCGTGCGTCGGCCGTCTGCCGTAAAAACCCCGTACCAAGTGGGGGTGCGTTCCTGCTTCTGACCCCACAAGAACGCATAGTTGCCGATCAGCCTGCCGGACATCGGCGCCAGCACCCGCTCGTATCCCTCCAGGAAGCGGTGCGCCTTTTCCGTGCTCGTAGGCTCGATGGGCGCTCCCCAAGTCGTCCGCGGCACTTCCCAATGGCCGATGGTGCCCCACTCCGTCACCATCAGCGGCATCTCCAAGCGAACATTCACCCAGGCTTCCGGCAGATCGACCAGCCCGCCATAAACTTGGACACTCAGGAAGTCCAAGTCCGGCGCCCGCGCCTCGATCACCCGCGCCAATGACGGGTCAATGCCTGCCGTGGTCGTGGTGGTCGGATGGTGGGGGTCGAGTTCGTGAATCATCTTCGAGATGTCGTTCACGGCATCGTAAACGGCAGGGTTGCGGTAGTCGTGGTTCAACTCGTTGCCGATGATCCAGACCAGCAGCGCCGGATGGTGCCGATGCGCCAGAACTTCAGCCCGTACGCGATTGAACTGTTCGTTGACCGCCGCTGCATCGCTGTAGTCGAAGCCATGCCGTTCCCGTTCGATGTCGAGGCACAAGGCCACCGTGAGACCGAGTTCCTGCGCCCGGTCGAGAACGCTGCCGTCGCCAACCGCCCAGTTCCGCACCGAGTTGGCCCCGTGACGGGCGAGCGAGTCGAGATCGTCCACGGACTGGGTGCCGGCACCCCGGACCTCATAGGGTTCGCCGCCACGGAACAGCCTGAAGTGGCCGGCCTCGCCCTTGATTTCCACGGGCACCGGAGCGGATTGCGCAATGGCGGCGCTGATCATCGACACGCCGGCCAGGCACAGCAACGCCCGACGGGCTGGCGCTCGTACGCCCATTGCCTCCCCTTTTTCAACCTTGGCAGTTACAAGGCGCGGTGTTTTACCAAGTAGCTGACAGCGCTGTCAATGAAGTAGAGGTGAAGTATCAGGTGGTTGACGCCACTGGTGCGGTGGAGTTGCGGATGACCACTTCGCATTCGAACGGCTCGTCCGGCGATTGCACCGCCTCGCCGTTCAACTTGTCGATCAGGAGCCCGGCGGCGGTTTCGGCCATCTGCATGATGGGTTGGCGCACCGTGGTAAGCGGCGGCCACAGGCGAGAGGCGATCTGGGTGTCGTCAAAGCCGACAACGGACAGGTCACCGGGCACGGACAAGCCCCGCTCCCGGGCCTCGAACAAAACACCCGCAGCCATGTCGTCGTTGCTCGCGACGATGGCGCTCGGCGGTTCCGCCAGATCGAGCAGTTCGCTCGCCGCGGTCTTGCCGGAATCGAAATCGAAGTAGCCCTGCCGAACCAAGGCGGCCGAGAATGCGATGCCATGCCGTTCCAAGGCACGCCGGTATCCGGCAAACCGCACGGCGCTCGCGCCATGGTCCGGATGCCCCTTGATGAACCCGATGGCTCGATGTCCCTGTTCAATCAGGACCTCCGCGAGAGAATGGGTCGCCTCCCCGTCATTGCAGCTCACGTTGATCTCCTCGGGCTGCGGATCCTTGGGGGCTATCGCAGCAACGGGAATGCGCAATTGCTGCAGCAGCGCGGTGACGGCCGGAACGTCCCCCAATGGGGCAGGCAGAACAATGCCTTCGACGCGGGCCTGGGTGGCGAACTCCCTGACCCGCGCCGCGATGTCGGGGTTCGGCAAAGCGAGGGGGCAAAGCAGAAGCGAGTAGCCCCGCGCCTCGCAAGCATCGAGCGTGCCGTTGAGCACGTCCTTGAGGTAGCTGAATTCCTGGGCGTTCTCGTAAACCAGCCCCACCAGGCGCGAACGCTTGCCGGATAACTCCCGGGCGGCTGCGTTGGGCTTGTAGTGCAGTTCACGGATGGCGCCCAGCACCTTCTCGCGGGTCGCATCGCGCACGTTGGATTCGTTGTTCACCACCCGCGAGACGGTCTTGATGGAAACGCCCGCACGCTCGGCAACATCGAAAATGGTGACCTTCTTGGGGCCGGCTTCAGCCAAGTTTTCCCCCCTTGTTCCAAATCGCTCGCCAGCGCGGTTCCGCCTTCCGCTCATCGCAGGCAGCAGCCGCAATGCCCGGAACCGCGACCAACGCATCGCCACTGTACAGCAACGGGTAGCTGGATCTTAGCCAAGGCGGCAGGCCGGCATCCTGCATCGCCTGCTTGAGCGACCGCGACCCCTGGGCTGACCGAAGCCGTTCCCCGCCGCGGCGGAATCGAACAGTCAAGACGCCCGCCGCGCAAAACCCGCCGCTGCCGGCTCGTTCAACCACCAATTCGCCGTGGGGCAGCCGCAACGCGCCGGGCGGCTGCAGTTCATAGCAGGGCGCCAAGGCCGGAGGTGGCGCAACGTAGTGCGCCGCGCCGCGCCAACGGCGCAGGCACCCGCGGCGCAAGCGCAGTTCCGGTTGGGCGTCGGTTGGGGCCTCGAACTGGGCCGCGAATTCAGCCAACGCCCGTTCGCTGGCGCCCTGTTCATCGAAACGGGCCAGCCAAGCGCGCAGCGCCAGTGGCCGAAGGTCAAGCGGCAAGTCGTTCAAGGGCAGCGCCTCGCGATTCAGCAGATGGCGCAACAACGCTTCGGTGTCGGCTTGGGCCTTCCCGGCGCGCGCCAAGGCGGCATTCAGGCCGGGCCAGCGTTCGGCCAGGTGGGGCAGACCCTCATGGCGCAGGAAGTTGCGGTCGTAGGTGGCGTCGGCGTTGCTGGGATCCTCCAACCAGTCAAGGCCAAGCTCTTCGGCGGCGGCCTGCAGCGTGCGCTTCGGGATGCCGAGGAACGGACGCAGCAGCGCCGCGCCGCCAGGCAGTCGCCGGGTGCGGGGCATGGCCGCAGCGCCCCGCCCCTGGGCGAGCCGCATCAGCACCGTTTCCGCCTGGTCGTCTTGGTGGTGGGCCAGCAGCAAGAGATCGCCAGCGTCCAATAGGGCGTCAAAGGCTTGGTAGCGGGCGCGCCGTGCTTGCGCCTCGACGTTGCCCGCCGCCACCTCAACGCGCTGGCATAGCAGTTCGATGCCCAGTGACCTGCAGACCGCTGCGCAATGCGCCTGCCACTGGTCGGCGCTTGGATGCAGGCCGTGATTGACGTGTACGGCGAGCACCGGGGCCGGCAGGGCGGCGGCGGCATGCAGGAGAACGGTCGAGTCGAGGCCACCGGAGAAGGCCACGGCCAAGCGTTGGTGGTCTACGCCAGCCAATTCGACGCGCAGGTGGCGGATGAGATCCTTCACCGACCGTCCATGCGCACCCTGACGCGGTCGTCGCCATATTCGGTCTTCAGGTGCGTCACCAAGGCTTCGCTGGCCTTGACCCGCCAGCCCAAGCGAATGCTGCCAGCGGTCTTCGGCGCTTGGTAGTCAATGAAGACCGGCGAGCCGCCCTCCGCCACTCGATAGGGCTGCAAGCTGGCTGCCAGACGGCTGGAAAAGTCTGCGGGTGCGTCCTTGTGGCTCATGTCGATGCGCAGGATCGGCCGGTTCTCCTCACGCCATTCGTCGATGGTGAGGGCGGTCTCCACGATGATCTTGTGGGCGCCGTTGTATTCGTCCGGCTGCACCTCACCCTCCAGGACGAGGACTTGCCCCTGTTCCAGCTTGTGCCCGATTCTCTCGTAGGTCTTGGCGTAAACCATTGCTTCAACGCGCGCGGTGCTGTCGTCAATCACGGCCACCGCCCACTCCTGGCCCGCGTTGCGGCCCTTTCTGCCGCGCATTCTTCGTAAGTCGATCAAGAGGCCGAAAACCCGCTCGGCCTCCTTTGGCCGCAGTTCATCAAGGCGCTGGCAACGGGCGCTGAATTCGGCGAAGAGGGGCTCCACGGGATGACCGGTGAGGTACAGACCGAGCGCGCCCCGCTCCAATTCGATCCGCTCCTGGAAGGGTTGCGGCTTGATGGCGGCCCGCAGGGCCGGCTGGCGATCCTCGCCGACGCCGCCGAACAGGTCGCCGATGCCGAGCGCCGCGTCTCGAGACTGCTGGTCCGCCGCCTGCAGGGCCTGGTCGAGTTCACCGAGCAGCTTGGCGCGGACCAAACCCAAGTCCTCGCCCGCAGCGCCCAACTCATCCATGGCCCCCGCATGGATCAAGGCCTCGATCACGCGCTTGTTGGCCCGCTTGACGTCAACCCGCAGGCAAAACGCGGCCAAACTCTCAAAGCGCCCGTCCTGGCGCCCTTCGACTCCCGCTTTGGGGGCTTGGACCCCCGCTTTGCGGGCTTGAATAATGCTCTCCACCGGCATCCACCCGACGCCGCGCACCGCGCCCAATCCGTAGATGATGTCGCCGTCGATGACCGAGAAGCGGAACTCGCTTAGGTTGACGCTGGGCGGCCGCAGCTTAAGGCCCATGCGACGCACCTCGTTGATCAGCGTGACCACCTTGTCGGTGTGGTCCATGGCGGCGGACAGGTTGGCGGCCATGAACTCCGCCGGGTAGTGGGCCTTCAACCAAGCCGTCTGGTAGGCGATCAGGCCGTAGGTGGCGGAGTGGGACTTGTTGAAGGCATATCCCGCAAAGGTTTCCATTTCTTTGAACAGGCCCTGGGCGAGCTTGTCCGACACGCCGTTGGCATCGGCTCCGGCGAGGAAGTCGCTGCGCACCTTGGCCATCTCCTGCGGGTCCTTCTTGCCCATGGCCTTGCGCAGGATGTCCGCCTGGCCGAGGCTGAACCCAGCCAGCAGGCGGGCGATCTGCATCACCTGCTCCTGGTAGATGATGGTGCCGAAGGTGCTGCTCAGCACCGGCTCCAAGTCATCATGGGGATAGGACACGCCCTCCTTGCCGTGCTTGCGGTTGATGTAGTCGTCGTGGGTGCCGTTGTCCAACGGGCCGGGCCTGAACAACGCCACCAATGCCAGGATGTCGTCGAAGCGGTCCGGCAGCAGGCGGCGCACCAAGTCCTTCATCCCCCGGGATTCCAGTTGGAACACGGCGGTGGTCTCGGCACGCTTGAGCAGATCGAAGGTGGCTGCATCGTCCAGGGGCACTCGGTTGATGTCCACCGGCGTCCCGCCGCCCCGAGCTTCGATGGCGCGGTTGATGGTTTGCACAGCCCAATCGATGATGGTCAGCGTGGTCAATCCCAGGAAGTCGAACTTCACCAAGCCCGCCTTCTCCACATCGTCCTTGTCGTATTGCGAAATCAGGCTGTCGCTGCGCTCATCGACGTAAAGCGGCACGAAATCGGTCAGCCGGGACGGCGCGATCACCACTCCGCCGGCGTGTCGCCCGACGTTGCGCACGATGCCTTCGAGCTTGTAGCCCATGTCCATGATCTCGGCGGCTTCCTCGTCGCCGCTGATGAAGTCGCGGAGTTCCGGGCTCTTGGCCACGGCGTCGCGCAGCTTGATGTTGAGTTCGTTGGGAATGAGCTTGGAGAGCTTGTCCCCCAAGGCGTAGGGCTTGCCCTGGGCACGGGCCACGTCGCGGACCACCGCCTTGGCGGCCATGGTGCCGAAGGTGGCAATCTGGCTGACCGCATCATTGCCGTATAGCTCGCTGACGTGGTGAATGACCCGGTCGCGGCCCTCCACGCAGAAGTCCACGTCAAAATCCGGCATCGAAACCCGCTCCGGGTTGAGGAAGCGCTCAAACAACAGGTCGTAATGGACGGGATCCAAGTCCGTGATGCGCAGCGCGTAGGCCACTAGCGACCCCGCACCGGAGCCCCGGCCCGGTCCGACCGGAATGCCCTGTTCCTTGGCCCAAGCGATGAACTCCATGACCACGAGAAAATAGCCCGGAAAGCCTGTCTCGTTGATGATGCGGAGCTCATCGGCCAAGCGATCCCGATAGGCCGACTCGTCAAGGGCATAGGCATTCAAGGCACGCAGCTCTTCAAGGCGCTCGGCAAGCCCCTTCTCGGCGGCCTTGGCCAGGAAGCTCTCCAAGGACTCGCCCTTGGGTACCGGATAGTCAGGCAGTTGCGGCTTGTCGAGTTCAAGCTCCAAGGTGCAGCGCTTGGCGATCTCCACGCTGTTGGCCAATGCCTCCGGCAGGTCGGCGAACAACTGCGCCATGTCTTCAGGGCCTTTCAAGTGCTGTTCCGCAGAGTAGCGCCGCGGCCGGCGGGGGTCGTTGACCACTTTGCCTTCGTGGATGCAGACCCGGGTTTCGTGGGCCTCAAAGTCCTCCGGGGCAAGAAAGCAGGCTTCGTTGGTGGCCACCATCGGCAGTTCGAGCCGCTCCGCAAGCGCAACCGCCCCCCGCAGGCACGTTTCCTCGTCCTCGCGGCCCGTGCGCTGCGCCTCCAGGTAGAAGCGATCCCCAAAACGCTCCGCCAAGATGCCGGCGGCGTGCACAGCGCCTTTGTCGTCATCGCGCAGGAGCGCTCTGCCAACCTCGGTATCCCGCGCTCCGGAGAGCGCGATGAGGCCATCGCTGCGGTCGAGAACTTCCGCGGTGGTCACGGCACCGTGATGTTCGCCTCCCACGTAGGCCAGCGAGGCGAGTTGAATCAAGTTGCGGTAGCCCACCGAACCGCAGGCGATCACCGTCAAGCGCAACGGCTCTCCCGCATCAGCGGCTTGGTGCGGCAAGTCCACCCCAACGATCGGCTTGATCCCTGCCTTGAGGCAGGCGCGATAGAACTTGATCAACCCGAACAGGTTGCCGTGGTCGGTGAGGCCAATGGCGCCCATGCCGAGCTCGGCGGCGCGGCGCGCCAGGTCGTCGACGCCAGCGAGGCCATCAACGATGGAGTACTCGCTGTGGGTGCGCAGATGGACAAACTCAACAGCGCTCATCGGACCGCGACCCTTCCTGATTACCTCGGTGGTTCAATTTAGCAGCAGCCCGCACCGGCGCAAAGCTTGCGCGATGAATCGGGCAAGGTCCTAGCGCCTCAAGGGCAGCGAGGTGTGCCTTGGTGCCGTACCCTTTGTGCCGTTCGAAGCCGTAGCCCGGAAAGTCGGCGGCCAATCGGGCCATCTCCGCATCGCGGGCGGTCTTGGCCAAGATGGCTCCGGCGCTGATCGGCGCAAGCCAAGCATCGCCGCCGACCACCGCCACCGTGGGCACGTCCAATTCCGGGCAGCGATTGCCGTCAACGAACACTCGTTCAGGCTGCACGGCCAAACCGGCAACCGCCCTGCGCATGGCGAGCAGGGTGGCTTGCAGAATGTTGAGCCGATCAATCTCAGCGACCTCCGCACGACCTAAGGCATAGGTGATGGCGCGCTCGCGAATCAAAGCCGCGAGTTCATCCCGGCGCTTGGCGGACAGCCGCTTGGAGTCCTTGAGCCCGTCGATGGGGCGCTGAGGATCAAGCATCACCGCCCCGGCGACGACCGCACCGGCCAACGGCCCGCGTCCCGCCTCGTCAACCCCCGCCGACCGCAGGTCCCAAGCCCAGCGCAGTCCCCCGGAGCGAGGGCGTCCCGCCCTCGATTGGGCTCTTGGAGAGCGGTCGGGAGTTTTCATGTTTGGCTTGGTGGATCCCCCAAAAGCGCCATCACCGCATCCGCGGCCCGTTCGTTGGCATCCCGGCGCAGTTCGAGATGCAGCATGGAAAACGCCTGTAGAGTTTCCGCCTGCAAAGCCGGTTTGTCGAGTTGAATCCACAGCGCATCGGCCAGTTTTTCCGGGGTCGCCTCGCCTTGCAGCCGTTCCGGCACCAGTTCGCGGCCGGCCAGCAGGTTCGGCAGGGCCACAAACTCGGTGCGCACGAGCAGGCGGGCCAAGGCATGGCTTAAAGGCCCGAGCCGATAGGCCACGACCATGGGCCGGCGCAGCAGCATCGCCTCCAAGGTGCCCGTCCCCGACTTGACGATGGCGCCATCGCACGCGGTCAGCGCTTGGTGCGCATCACCTTGACAAATCCTGACCTCAAGCCCCGACCGCGCTGCAGCCGCCCGCTCGAGGCGCGGCTCGAAGTCAGGCCGCACGCAGGGAATCAGGAACGCCGTACTACCCAAGCGGTTGGCCAGCAGCGTGGCGGCGTCGAGAAAGAGATCGAGATGCTGATTGATTTCACCCAAGCGGCTGCCCGGCAACAGCGCAATGACCCGCTTCTCCTCCCCAATTCCCAAGGCGGAACGGGCGGCGTTGCGAGAAGCCTCTGCGCCCTCATCCAAGCCAATCGCATCCGCTAGGGGATGGCCGACGAAAGCCACGTTAAGGCCCGTGTCTTGGTAGTAAGCGGGTTCAAAGGGAAACAGCGCCAGCAGCAGATCCGCGGACCGGCCGATGCGCCGGACCCGGCCCCGCCGCCATGCGTAAACGGACGGGCTCACGTAGTGAGCGGTCGGCACCCCGGAGCGCTTCAACTGCCCTTCCAACAGCAGATTGAATACGTTGAAGTCCACCCCGATGAAGGCCGCCGGGCGCTCGGCCAACAAGCGTCGGCGCAGGTCGAACAGCAGGCGCGCCAAGCCGGGCAGCTTGATTAGGGGTTCCGTGAAGCCGTTGACTGCCAGCGCGCCCATGTCGGCCAGCGACTCAAGCCCCGCCGACCGCATGGCCTCGCCGCCCACGCCGACGAAACGAACGCCATCGATGCGCCGGGACAACGCGCGCATCAAGCCCGCACCGAGCCGATCCCCGGAGGCCTCGCCAGCGACAATGCCGATGGTGAGGGTCACGCCCGGAGCGTTCATGCCGCCACAGGCCCGGTCAACCAAGCAGCGGGAGTGGGCCTGAGTGCATTCGACATCGCGCCGGACCTCAATTCGGGGCTGGAGCCTGCGGCACAGGTCCCCAACTCGGAAATGCTATCACCACCAGCGAGTTTTTCGCTTTTTTCCTTCTTTACCGGCTGCGGGCTAAACTACCGCCCCATTCCACCAAAGGCTTAAGTCTCATGCGCAAGCTTGCCATCGTCCTGATCGTCGTTGCCATCGCCGTCATCGTGGGCGCCAACTGGACCATCAGCAGACTGCCCGCCCCGCCAACGCCAAACGAGGCCGACGGTGCCACGCTCAGGAGCACCGAGTCCGGCGACGTCGTGGGGTTCATCGATGCGAGTGGCGCCCGGGCATGGCTCGGCATCCCCTTCGCCCGCCCGCCGGTGGGTGCGCTGCGCTGGCAAGCGCCACAGCCACCGGTGCCCGCCGAAGGCACCATCGAAGCGCTGGCCTTCGGGGCGATGTGCCCGCAGTTGCCATCGCTCTTGAGCGACGCCAGTCAATCGCCCCAGAGCGCCGAGGAGGCGGCCGCTGTTGCGGGCAGCGAAGATTGCCTCATGCTTAACATCTGGTCGCCGCCCAACGCCAGCGGCCTGCCGGTCATGCTGTGGATTCATGGCGGCGGCAACAGCATCGGCCACGGCGGCAACGTCAACGGCGGCAACTTGGCTGTCGGCGGGAACGTGGTGGTCGTCTCCATCAACTACCGCTTGGGCCTGTTCGGCTGGTTCAACCATCCAGGGCTGCACGCCGGCGACCCGGCCAACGACTCGGGCAACTACGGCACCCTGGACATGATTCGTGCCTTGGAGTGGACGCGGGACAACATCGCCGCGTTCGGCGGCGACCCGGGCAACGTAACCGTGTTCGGCGAGTCCGCCGGCGCCTTCAACACCTTGGCGATGATGGCCTCGCCGTTGGCCGAAGGCCTTTTCCATCGAGCCGCTGTCCAGAGCGGCGGCTACGGCGTGTCCAGCCTCGCCAGCGGTCAAAACTACCAAGACCACGGCGGGCATCAGTACAGTGCCCCGGAGGTCCTCAACGCGCTGCTGGTCGCCGACGGCAAGGCGGCCGACGCCGACGCTGCCCGCGCCATCCAGGATGGCTGGACCCCTGCCGAGACGCGGAACTACCTCTACGCCAAGACGCCGGCGGACATCTACGGCCTGCTCGACGGCGGCGGATTCGGCATGGTCAACGTGCCGAACAACTTCAAGGACGGTCACGTGCTGCCCACCCTGGACGCCGAGGACCTGTTTTCCGACACCGGAAACTACAACGCCGTGCCCGTGATATTGGGCACCAATCGGGATGAGCCCACCCTGTTCATGTCCCGGGATCCCCGCTACGTGGACAATCTCTTCGGCATCTTCTACTCGCTCAAGGACGAGGACGCCTACCGCCGCGAGGTCCGCTACAGCGCCCGCGCCTGGAAGGCCCGGGGCGTGGATGAACTGGCGCAGTTCATGGCCGCCTCCGGCCATCCCAACGTCTATGCCTATCGTTGGGATTGGGACGAGGAGCCGAGCGCCCTGGGCTACGACCTCAGCGTCGCCCTCGGCGCAGCCCACGCGTTGGAAATCGCCTTCGTCTTCAATGACTTCGAAGGGGGAATCGCCGCCCTGGGATACATCTATCCAAACGACGAAAACCAGTCGGCTCTCTCTCGGAGCATGATGTCCTACTGGACGGAATTCGCCTACGCCGGCGCGCCGGGACGGGGGCGGGATGGCGCCGAAGTGCCCTGGCTGGCTTGGGGCCAGAACGGCCAGACCTCCATCCTGTTGGACACGCCCACTGACGGCGGCATCCGCATGGATGACGACGTGGTCACCAGCGCCAGCGTCAAAGCGGAATTGATGGCCGACGCCTCCCTGCCCCCAGGCCGGGAGCGATGTGAGCTTTATGTGCGCCTCTTTCGGTGGCAGGGCTTGTTTGACGACGGCGAATACCGAAGCTTGGGCTGCGCCGCCTACCCAGCGGACAGCTTCGCCTCATTCTGACAAGGGCCTCTCAATGAACTTTCAACAGCTCGAGTCCGTTGCCGATCCGTATCCACTCTACGCGCAGTGGCGCGCTAGTCAGCCGATTTGGTGGGCTGACGACGTACAGGGCTGGATCCTGTCCCGGTATGACGACGTTCGATCAGTTCTGAAGGATCCGGCGAACTACTCATCCGAGTTGGCCACAGCCCGGTCCGAGTCAACCATGCGCCTTCCGTTGCTGCATGACGACCCGCCTCGGCACACAGACCTGCGAGCGATCGTGAATCGTTCCTTTACGTCGCGGGTGATGAGGGAGATGGAGGCGGATATCGAAGCGGTTGTGGATCAACTGCTCGACGATATCGACGTACGGCAGCCGGTCGATATCGCACAAGCCCTAACCATACCTCTGCCGGTCGCCTTGATCTCGCGCTTTATGGGCATTCCGTTCGAGCGCAAGGACGACTTCAAGCGTTGGTCGGATAGCCTAACGGCAACGGGCACGGCGAAAACGATGGAAGAAAGGATGCCCGACATCATCGAGATGATGAACTTCTTTCGTGACGAAATCCCGAAGCGAAGACAAGATCCCGATGAGGATCTCATCAGCAAAATCGTCGCCGCCACTGTTGCCGGGGAGGCGCTTCCCGAGGCAGTCATCGTCGGCTATTGCCAGCTTCTGCTTATAGCGGGCAACGAGACGACCACCAACCTCTTGAGCAACCTGCTGCACTACATCGCTGACCACCCGGAGGTCTGGCAAACGCTTCGCCAGGATCCTTCAAAGGTCGACAATGCCATCGAAGAGTGTTTGCGCTTTGATCCGCCGGTGCATTGGATCAGTCGCATTGCGCTGCACGACGCTGAGTTCCACGGGCAGAAGGTTGCCCGGGGAGAAACCGTCTATACCGTGCTTGCCTCTGCCAATCGCGACCCGGATCACTATGCTGACCCAGACTTGTTTCGGCTGGACAGGCGCCGCAGCGACCACCACACCTTTGGTCATGGCATACATTTCTGCATCGGTGCACCGCTGGCCCGCATGGAAGCCAATCATGCCCTGATCGGCATGTTGAGGAGATTCACAACGGTCGATCATGCGTCGGGCGGGGTCAATGAACGAACTCATTCATCCATGTTGCGGGGTTACCACCACCTCTGGCTCCAACTATGCAAAGACTGCTAATCGCCAACCGGGGCGAGATCGCCATTCGCATCGCCCGGGCCGCCGCCGATCTCGGCGTTTCGAGCCTAGCGGCTTACGCCCCCGAAGACGCCGCCTCCCTGCATCGATTTCAAGCCGACGAAGCGGCGGCGTTGGAGGGACGCGGCGCAGCCGCCTACCTGGACATCGAACAATTCGTTGCATTGGCCACCGCCCACGGCTGCGACGCGGTGCATCCAGGCTATGGGTTCCTGAGCGAGAACGCCCAATTCGCGGAGCAGTTGGAAGCTGCGGGCATCACCTTCGTCGGCCCGGACTCGGCAACCCTTGCCACGCTCGGCGACAAGTCCGAGGCCCGCGCGTTGGCGGCGCAGTGTGAAATCCCCTTGCCGCGGGGCAGCGAAGGGCCGGTCACGCTCGCCGAAGCCCGCGCCTTCCTTGAGGCGCTTGAAGGCGCGCCGCTCATCGTCAAGGCCGTCTCCGGTGGCGGCGGACGTGGCATGCGGGTGGTCACGGATGGCAATGACCTCGAGGCAGCATTCTCCCGCTGCGCCTCCGAAGCGGAACTGGCCTTCGGCAGTCCAGCGCTCTACGTGGAGGAGTACCTGTCCAGCGCCCGCCACATCGAAGTGCAGATTCTTGGCGACGGCAGTGGCACGGTCAGCCATCTCTGGGAGCGGGAGTGCAGCATTCAGCGCCGCCGCCAGAAGATGGTGGAAATCGCCCCTTGCCCGCAACTTGATGATGGGCTGCGCAGTGACCTCACCGACGCAGCCCTGCGCTTGGCCCAAGCGGTCAATTACCGCAGCGCCGGCACCGTGGAGTTTCTGGTGTCCGACGGCCATTCGGCCGGGCGCCTGGCCTTCATCGAAGCCAACGCCCGCTTGCAGGTGGAGCACACCATCACCGAGGAAGTGACCGGCATCGACCTGGTGCGCGCCCAGTTGCAGATCGCCGACGGCCGCACCCTCGCCGAGCTCGGCCTGCAGCAAGCCAGCATCCCGGCCCCCGAGGGCTTCGCCATCCAGGCGCGAATCAACATGGAAACCCTCGGCGAGGACGGCAGCGTCAAGCCGGCGGGCGGCACGCTGCGCCTGTTCGAACTGCCCACCGGCCCCGGAGTGCGCACCGACAGCTTCGGTTACGCGGGTTACGCCACCAGTCCCGCTTTCGATTCCTTGCTCGCCAAGCTGGTGGTTCACGCCCGCCAAGGCGGCTACGCCGCCGCGGTGCGCAAGGGCTACCGGGCGCTGTGCGAGACGCGCATCGAGGGCGTGGCCACCAACCTGGACTTCCTGCGCAACCTATTCGCCGACCCGCAATTCATCGACGGAGCGTTCCATACCGGATTCGTCGATGACAACCTGGGCCGTCTGGCCCAAGGCGCCGAACACGGCACCCTAGCCCAACGCCAAAGCCGCCGTCGCAGCGGGGAGGGAGCGGCATCCGCCAGCCAAGCGCTGGCCGGCGCCAAGGTCGATGCGATCGACCCGCTCGCCGTTCTCGACCATGGCAAGTCCGACGCGGCGAGCGCCACCGCTGCGCCCGAGGCGCTGGCCTTGGTCGAGGAAGAGCTGCCGCCCGGCGTCGTCGCCGTGGTCGCGCCCATGCAGGGCACCATCGTCGCCTTCGACGTCGGCCGTGGCGACGAGGTTTGGAGCGGTCGGCAGGTGCTGGTCATGGAAGCCATGAAGATGGAGCACGTGGTGCATGCCGAAGTCAGCGGCACGGTGCAGCGCCTCGGGGTCAACGCCGGTGACACCGTGTTCGAAGGCCACCCGCTGATTTACCTTGCCGAAGCCGAGATCGAGGCGCCCACCGAAGGCGGCGGCGGAACCCTGGACTTGGATCACGTGCGCCCCGATCTCGCCGAAGTCCTTGAGCGCCGGGCCGCGGGCCACGACAAGAACCGCCCTGAAGCCGTGGCCAAGCGGCGCAAGACCGGCCATCGCACCGCTCGGGAGAACATTGCCGACCTCTGCGATGAGGGCACCTTCATCGAGTATGGCTCGGTGGTGGTTGCCGGGCAGCGGCGGCGGCGCAGCATGGCGGACCTCATCAAGAACACCACCGGCGACGGCATGGTCTGCGGTCTCGGCCAGGTCAACGGCCACCTGTTCGGGCCAGAGCGCGCCCGAGCCATGCTCATGTCCTACGACTACATGGTGCTGGCGGGCACCCAAGGCATGAAGAACCACGCCAAGAAGGACCGCCTATTCGAGGTGGCCGAGCAGTTCCGTCTGCCCACCGTGCTATTCGCCGAGGGCGGCGGCGGACGGCCCGGCGACACCGACGGCACCGGCGTGGCGGGCCTCGACTGCTGGGCCTTCACCTACTTCGCCCGCCTGTCGGGGCTAGTGCCCATCGTCGGCATCACCACTGGCCGCTGCTTCGCGGGCAACGCCGTGCTGCTGGCCTGCTGCGACGTCATCATCGCCACCGAGGACGCCAACATCGGCATCGGCGGCCCCGCCATGATCGAGGGCGGGGGCTTGGGCATATTCAAGCCCGAGGAAGTGGGACCCATGTCGGTGCAGCGCCCCAACGGCGTAGTGGACATCGCGGTCGCCGACGAGGCGGAAGCGGTGGCCGTCACCAAGCAGTATCTCTCCTACTTCCAAGGGCCAGTGACCGAGTGGGAGGCCCCCGACGAGCGCAAGCTGCGCTTCATCGTGCCGGAGAACCGCCTGCGCTACTACGACATGCGCGAGGTGATCGAGGGCATCGCCGACGTGGGCTCCATGCTCGAGATCCGCAAGGACTGGGGCCCCGGAATCTACACCGCCTTCATCCGCGTGGAGGGCCATCCCTTGGGGGTCATCGCCAACAACCCCGGCCACCTGTCCGGCGCCATAGACTCCGACGGCGCCGACAAGGGCGCCCGCTTCCTGCAGCTCTGCGATGCCTTCGACATTCCCATCCTCAGCCTGTGCGACTGCCCAGGCATCATGGTTGGCCCCGAGTCGGAGAAGACTGCCCTAGTGCGCCACGCCGGGCGCATGTTCGTGGTCGGCGCCAACATCGACGTGCCGCTGATGACCATCGTCACCCGCAAGGCCTACGGCTTAGGCGCCCAAGCCATGGCTGGCGGCAGCTTCAAGGCGCCGCTCTTCACCGTCACCTGGCCGACCGGCGAGTTCGGCGGCATGGGCCTCGAAGGGGCGGTGAAGCTCGGCTACCGCAAGGAGCTGCAGGCCATCGACGACCCCGCCGAACGCAAGACCGCCTACGAAGAGATGGTGGCCGACATGTACGAGCGGGGCAAGGCGGTCAACACCGCCTCCCACTTCGAACTCGACGACGTCATCGACCCCGCCGATTCCCGCAAGTGGATCAGCGCCGGCCTGCGCTCCATACCGCCACGACCGCCGAGGACGCACAAAAAGCGACCGAATGTGGACACTTGGTAGATCGGCGGGGCAGCTTGCGTTGAGCGCGAAAGCGGGCATCCAGCTCTTTGTCACTGCGCTTGCCGCCTTGGCGTCGGCGTCCGCTTGGGGGGCGGGGCCAAGCGACTGCGCCACTGGCTTGTTCGCGCTGCGGGCCGACTATCCGGGCGCCCGTCTTGGCCCCTGCCGCATGATCGGGCCGCGGGAGGTGGAAGTCCGCATTGAGCCGGAGGATGAGCCGATCAATCCCAGCCCTTGGTACGGGTTTCACGCTCGCGCCATCGAGCCGGATGCCGGGATGCTCAGCATCAGCTTGAACTACGGCTCCTACGAACATCGCTACGTGCCGAAGGCCAGCGTCGATGGGAAAGCCTGGCGGGCACTGCCTGCCCAGGATCTGACCGTATTGGACGGGGGTGGCGCCGTCATCCTGGTGCAGCCCGGCCAAGGCGGGCTTTACGTCTCCGCCCAAGAGAACATCGGCAACGACCACTACGAGACTTGGCTCAATACGCTGGCCCAAGACCTCCCCAATACCCGATTGATGGAAATTGGCCGCAGCGTCGAAGGCCGTCCGATTCGGGCGTTGCATGTCAATCCCCAAGCGCCGCGCCACCTGCTGCTGTTGGGCCGCCAGCATCCCCCGGAAGTGACCGGCGCGCTAACCCGACTTCCGCAACTCGACCGGACTCAAGCGATTTTCGCCGTGATTTGA
>VYDB01000100.1 GCA_009843635.1 Gammaproteobacteria bacterium | reverse complement strand
CCCGCGCCGTAGCCCGCCGCGCCCCACAGCGAGAGCCGCTCGGAGGCTTCGAGCGCCGCGTACGGGATCGCCGCCGTCAACGAGGACGCCACCTTGCCGGAACCGATCCCGGGATCGGAAAACGAGCCCTCGCCGAGGCTGTGCGCGAGCGCCAAGCCCACCAGCCACCGGTCCCTCGCGTAGTCCGCCCCAAGAAGGCCCGTGGAGACCTCCCCGTCGATGCTCACCGTCCCGTCGCGGCCACCGAAGGTCGTGCGCGCGCCGCGGCCCCAGAGGGCCAGCGTGCCGCCGCCCGCGTCCGGCTTGTCGGTCACCGAGAAGTCGGTGCCCGTCAGCGCCGCGAGGGCACGGCCACCCTGTCCGTGGCAGTACGGACCGGGACGGGCCGACGGCGTGGACGGTCGAGGCGCGGCGCCCGGCTCGACGGCGCCCAGGGCCCCGCACGCGGCGGGCGCCCCGTGCCCGGCCGGCGCCCCGTGTCCGGGTGCGGCGCCGTGTCCGGGTGCGGCGCCGTGTCCGGATATGGCGCTATGGCCGAAGCCGTCTGGACGCCGTCCGAACGGGTCGTCCGCCACGCCGCCGGGGCGGAACAGGCCATCAGAGGCCCCATCCGGGCCATTCGGTGCGCCAGTTTCCTCGCCGCGGGTCGGCCCACCGCCGAGCGGAATGCCGCCGAGGGAGCCCCGCCAGCCCGGCTCGCGCGAGGCCTCGAACCGCGCCGACACCCCGTCCAGCGCCTGCTCCGCCACCGTGCGCCCGAACCGCGACAGCCACGCGGCGGGCATCGGATCGGTGTTTTTGATCGTGCCCGCGGCGCGCGACCGCGCGATAGTTACCCCACTCGGCCGTGCGTCGCTCAGCTCCAGGTACAGCGTCTCCTCGCCCTCGTCGACCAGGTCGTCCTCGACCAGCACCGTCACAAACTTGAGCCGATCTCCCGTCTCGAAGCGCACCTGCTGTGACGTGTCGACGTAGTCCGCGCCGCGCCGTGCCGTGCCGGCATTCGGGTCAATGCTCGCCTGCACCGTCACCGAGCCAGGCGCCGGGCGGTTCAGCGTCACCGGGAACCGCAGGTTCTCCTCGCCCTCCCGCGCGCTCGCGTCGGCCACCGACACGGTCAGGCCGGCGAACTCCTCTCCGGCACCGTCGTTGTCCAAGATCGTGATCTCAACCGAGTCCAGCGTCCCCGCGACCACCCACTCCGGCAGCTCGCCGAACGACACGCTCAGCGTCTCGTCGTCCGTGTCGTCGTCCTCAAGCGCGTTCAGCGTCGCCCGTCCGGCCACGTGCCCCGCGTAGATCGTCAGGCCGCTCGGCCCGTCGTGGTCGTCCGGCTCCGCGGTGCCCTCCGTCCACACCAACGGGATGCGCACCATCTCCGGCAGCGGCTCGGCCAATCGCGCCCACAGCAGCGTGCGCCCGCCCTCCTCCAACGTCGGCGGAGACGCCTCCAGCGTCACCTCGACCGGTTCCGGAGCGGCCTCCGCCTGAAGAATCGTCACCACCACGTAGGCGATCTCCCGCTTCAGCTCGATGCGCCGGTCGGGCTGCGCCAGCGACGGCATGGAGGTGACCGGATCGGCCAGCACGGCGCCCTGCGGACGGTCGATCTGCACCGTGAACTGCTCGTGCGGATCGTCGATTTCGTCCTCCACGATCCAAACCTCGCGCACGACCTCCGTCTCGCCCGCGGCGAAGCGCAGGCGCCCCGATTCCATGCGAAAGTCGTCGGGGTCGTCGACGGGGCCCGCGTGCGCGTTGCCGCCGCCCGGATGGGTGAGCCAGCTCACCTCCACGTCCCCCGGCGACGGTGACGAGAGGGTGAACCGCACCTCCATGAAGCTGCCCTCCACGGCCTCGCCGGCGGCGAGCGAGATCTTGATGCCGTCGCGCACCGTCACCGGGAGCTCCGCCGCGACCCCGCCGTAGCCGCCGCCAGTGGCCGTGTGAACCAGCGACGCGGTGTCCTCGTCCTCGTCGGCGTCCCGCGCCGCCGAGACGGTGACCGTCTGGGGATCGTTCCAGTCCGCCGTTCCGAACGACAGCGTGGTCCGGTCAAGGCTCAGGTCGGTGCTGGCATGGCCAGTGATGCTCACGGTCACCGTGTCGGTGGGCTGGGTGGCGAGCAACACGGTGTAGCTCGTACCGGCGCCCTCGGTCATCGCTAGGGCCGTCTCGGAGAGCACCAGCGCCGGAGATAGGGCGTCGTCGTCCTCAACCGTCACCGACACCTCCGCCGTCTTCGCATCGTAGTCCCCGCCCGAGGCCGTGTGCGTCAGCGCCGCGGTGTCGTCCGAGGTGTCGTCATCCTGGCCCGCGGAAACCGAGACCGTCTGCGGATCCTTCCAGTCCGCGGGCCCGAACGTCAGCGAGTCCTTGTCCAGCGTCAGGTCCGTGTCCGCGTGCCCCGCGATCGCCACCGTCACGCTCGCCGCCGGCTGCGTCGCCAGACGCACCGAGTACTGCGCTCTGTCGCCCTCGGCCACATCAAGTGTAGTCGCCGACAGCACCAGTGCCGGTTCGTCGTCGTCGGTCACAGTGACCGACACGTCCGCCGCCGCGTCGTAGCCACCCCCCGAAGCGGCGAGCGCGAGGGTCTCGGTGTCGTCGGAGGCGTCATCGTCCTGGCCGGCGGACACGTTAACGGTTTGCGGGTCGCTCCAGTCCGACGTTTCGAACGTCAGCGAGGTCTTGTCCAGCGTCAGGTCCGTGCCGGCGTGGCCGGCGATGCTCACGGTCACGGTTTCCGTCGGCTGCGTAGCGAGCGACACCGTATAGCTCGCCTCGCCGCCCTCGGTCATCGCCAAGGCCGTCTCGGAGAGCGCCAGCGCGGGCGTGGCGGTGGGCCCGGTGTCGGAGCCTCCAATGGTCAGCGTCACCGTCGCTGGCTCGCCGACGTCGTACCCCGCGCCGGCCTGAAGCGTCACCACGATGGTCTCGCCGTCGTCGTCGATGCCGTCGTCGAAGATCGTCACCATCATCGACGGAGCGGCAATGGCGCTGTTCAGCCACAGCTTGCCCCGGTTGCCGCTCCGCTCGAGCGGCGGATCGGTGCTGTGCCGCGGATCCCTGGCCAGTTCGTAGTCGACGCCCGGGGTCGCGGTGCCCGACAGGCGGAAGCCGATCCAGTAGGGGCCGAGGTCCTGGGACTCGGGCGCCGCGCGCAGCGACAGCCGGTGGGCGTTCCCGCCCTCTTCGACGTTCGCATCGCCCGAGGCGAAGGACACCGTCACTTGCTGCTCGGCGTCATTGTCACGCACGAACAGCACCGCATCCCTCCGGCCCCACAAATCCTGATCTCCGGACGGGTCCGCGAGCCGGTAGCCGGACCCTGCCGCCAGGTCGAGACCCACGTGGCCTCTGCCGTCGGGCCAGTACGTTTCCACCACCTCGTCGTCCTCGGTCGGTACGGTAACGGTTCGGGTCGTCGCGCCCGCCGGGATCGTCACCGTCCGCCGCCCGGCGCCGCCCGGCGGCAGGAATCCGCCGAAGTCCGTCACGTCGATCGCCACGCGCAGATCCTGCGCCGGCGCCGGGTCCGCGTACAGCACGAAGGTGCCGGACTCGCCCTCGGAGACCTCGTCCCAGACGACCTGCCATTGCGTGTGCAGCGGCAGCGTCGTCTCGTCCGCCGGACCCCAACCCACCGTCACCGACGGCTCGTCGTCGGTCACCTTCATCTGGGCCGGCATCACCGTCGTGTCCGTCATCTCTCCGTTCAGGCTGATCATCTCGTCCACCTCGTCCAGATTGTCGTCAATCAGCGTCATGGTGAACGTCACGCTGCCGCTTGCCTCGCCAGCGGGGATGGTGCAATCGAAATCCGGCACCGCGACGTAGTCCTTGCCCTGTAACGCGCTGTCGCCTTGGCTGCCGACGCTCACCCTCACGACCGTGTCCCCGGCGAAGCGTGCCGGACCGTCAACGGTCGCCGTCACTTGGACCGTCATCTTCCCGCCGTCCTCAGCCACTTCGTCTTGTGCGCCGTCTGTCTGCATGTCCGCATCCACCGTCAGCGTGATCGAGGTCGGCCGCTCGTCGTCGTCGTTGATGGTCCCCGTCCCCGTGTCGGTGGCCGTGACCGTAACCGTAGTCCCGGACACGGTCAGGCCCAGCGTGAACGTCTCGTCACCCTCGGCCAAGGCGTCCTCGATCGTTGCGACCGTGAAGGTTTGCGTCTCGCCCGCGGTGCCTGCAAAGGTGAGGGCCGCGGTGTTCTCCGTGTAGTCGGTGCCCTTCGTCGCCGTGCCGTCGGTGAAGCCCGGCGTCACCGTCAGGCCGCCCGACACCGCCCGGTCGAGCGTCACGGTGAAGGTCAGCGCGTCGCCCTCGGTGGCCGAGGCGTCCGCAATCGTCACGCTCGGTGCCGTCGAGTCCCAGGTGGCAGTGGCGGCGACGTTCTCCGGCGGCCCTGTGCTGAGGCCGTCGGTGGCGGTGTTGGCGAGCACGGTGACGGTGACGTCCTCGCCGTCGTTGGGGGTCACCCCGAGCGTGTAGGTGCTGGCGTCAGTGCTGCCGAACGTGCCCTTGGTTCCGCCACTGATGGTGACGTCGCCGGTCTCGAATCCGCTGACGTCCTCGGAGAAGGTGAAGGTGGCTTGGAACGTGGCCGTCGAATTGATTGTGTTGGGCACGCCGGAGATCGCGACGGTCGGGGCGTCGCCGTCCCAGACGGCAGTCTCGGACACCGCAGCGGTCGGCGCGTTGTTGACGCCATCGGTGACGGCATTCGCGGGCACCGTGACGATCACGTCAGCGTCGCCGTCCGGCGTCACGACGAGCGTGTAGGTGGTGCCGCTGCCGCTGAACGTCTTCTTGGCGGCACCGGAGACATTGACGTCCCCGATGACGAACCCGGTGACGGCCTCGGAGAAGGTGAAGGTGGCCGTGAGGTCGTCGCTGGCGTTGATCTTGGGCGGGACGCCGGAGATCGCGAGCGTCGGGACCCTGTTGTCGGTGATAGTTCCGGTGGCCTCCGATGCCGTGGGCGACAGCGTCGCATTGACCGGGTCCGACAGCCGCACCAGGAAGGTCTCGTCCGGTTCGATCCTGACATCGGCGAGGGTGTCCACCGTCACCGCTGTGGTGGTCGCCCCCGCCTTGATCGTCGCCGTGCGGGCCGTGCCCACCGCCGTGTAGTCCTCGTCCGCCGTCGCCGGGTCGGATCCGTCGGCGTCGTCGGCCGTGGCCCAATGCACCGTCACGTCCCGCCCCGATGCCGCGTCCAGGCGCAGGGTGAAGGTCATGGCGTACCCTTCCTCCGCCGTGGCATCGGCGATGGACACCACCGGCGCGTCGTCGTCGTCGGCGATGGTGCCGGTGGCGTCGAGGGTCTGGCCGCCACCGCTCAGGCGCGCGTTGGTCGGCGAGGAGAACCGCAGCTTCACCGTCTCGTTGCTCTCGTCGAGCGTGTCGCCGTTCACGCTCACGTTTACGGTCTTGCTGGTGTCGCCGGCCGCGAAGTTGAGCGTGCCGGCGGTGATCGCCGCGTAGTCGGTGGCGGAGGTCGCGCTGCCGGTGCCGGCGTCGGCGTAGGCCACGGTCACCGTCTTGCCGCTCGCGGGCGACAGGGTGACGGTGAACGTCAAGGCCGCCGTGCCGCTGTCGCCCTCGGCGACGCTCGGCGAGTCCACGGACAGGGTCGGCTCGCCGTCGTCGTCGGTGACGTCGACCGTCACGGACGACGCCGTCACCCCGTCGTAGTCGGTGCCTGTGGCGCTGACAGTATGCGTGATCATTGTCGAGCGCGAGTCGCCCGCGTTGTCCTCGGCGTCGGCGACGGCGGTGACGGTGACGATCCGGGCATCCCAGTCCGACGGGGTGAACTCGAGGCTGGCGCTGCCGACCGTCGCGATGCCCGTGTCGCCGCTCGCGACGCTAACGGTCACCGTGCCGGTCGGCTCGCTGTCCAAAGCCACCGTGTAGGCGCCCTTGTGCTCCTCGCCCTCCGTGTCGGGGTCGTCCGCCTCCGCAAGGGTCAGCGACGCCGGCGTGACCGTCACGCCGCGCAAGTCGTCGTCGGTGATCGTGCCGGTGGCGGTGGCGTCGGCGCTGGCCAGCGTGGCG
>VYDB01000078.1:63655-143833 GCA_009843635.1 Gammaproteobacteria bacterium | reverse complement strand
GAACTGCGGCGGGCGCTTGTCCAGGAAGGCGCTGATGCCTTCTTTTTTGTCCTCCGTCTGCACCAGAGCGCCCTGAGCGTACTTCTCCAGCATCAGGGCGCCGGCCAAGCTCGCCTCCATGCCGAAATTGACCATCGCCTTCATGGTGCGCGGCACGAATGGCGCGAACTTGGCCAGGTGCTCTGCCATGCGCCGCGCCTCGGGCAGCAACTCGCCGGGTTCCACGATCCGGGTGATCAGGCCGATGGCCAGTGCCCGTTCGGCGTCGATGGGTTCGCCCATGAGCAGCATTTCCATGCCCCAGCCGCGCCCGACGATGCGTGGCAGGCGAGCGGTGGCGCCGCCGCCGGGAATGATGCCGAGCTTGCCTTCCGGGGTGGCGAACCGGGCGTTGGGTGTGGCGATGCGCAAGTCGCAGCCCAAGGCGACCTCCAGCCCGCCACCCATGCAGATGCCATTGATCGCGGCAATGGTCGGCTTGGGGGTCCGTTCCAAACGGTCCGCCAAGCCTTGCACGATGGGCTCCAAGGCCTTCTTGAAATCCCGGTGCAGCACTTCGCCCAGGTCGGAGCCAGAGGCGAAGGCGCGGTCGCCCGCGCCGGTTAGGGTGATGACCCGTATGGCATCGTCGTCCGCTGCTCGCCCGACGGCCTGGTGCAACTCCTCCAAGGTATCCAAAGAGATGGCGTTGTGCTTGTCGGCGCGATCGATCGTGACGAGGGCCATGGCCCCCTGGGTTTCATACTGAACGTTCACGATGCAGTGGGAGAAACAGCCTATTTCATCCGAATAACCATGCGGACGGCATTCGCCTCCCCGACCACGCGGCGGTTGCGCTGGCGCCCCTCGTCGGTGTCGTTGTCGGCGATGGGGCGGCTTTCGCCATACGCAGCCACCGTGATTCGGCTGGCGGCGATGCCCTCCACCTCCACTAGGCGATCCAGCACGGTTCGCGCACGCTCCTGCGCCAGCCTCTCGTTGTAGGGGTCGGTGCCCATGGAGTCGGTGTGGCCCTCGATCAGGGCCTCGGCTTCGGGATGTTGGCGCATGAACTCGGCGAAACGCCGCACGTCGCCGTGTTCGTTGGCACGCAGTTCGGCGGAATCGAAGTCAAACTCGACGACCACTTCGGCATTGATGGCCTCCTCGTCCTCAAAGTGGCAGCCCTTGGCGTCCACCGCGGCCCCGGCAATGGTGCCTGGGCATTCGTCGAGGTAGTTGGGCACGCCATCGCCGTCGTCGTCGAGCGGGCAGCCGTTGGCGTCCACTTCCACGCCTGGGGGCGTGTTCGGGCAGCGGTCGTTGGGATCGGCCACGCCGTCCCCGTCGGAATCCGGGGGCGGCGGCGGTGCGATCTTGCCGAGCGTTGCGGTCAAGCCGATGAAGGCGAACGGCTCGATGCCGCCCTCATCGGTGGAATGCACGGCGCGCACGTCGGCGCGCACCGACAGCCGGCGGTTGAGCTCGGCGAAGACACCAGCGCCCACGTTGACTTCCGTGTCGTTCGAGCCGCCGATCTCGGTGCGCCCGACGCCGAACAGGGTGAACGGCTGAAACTTCTCCGTGCCGCCGACCTTGTACAGCGCATTGGCCCAGAAGAGCTCAGCCTTGCGGCCCTTGCCGCCGCTCGCATCCTGCCGGCTGGCGACGACGCCGTCGCGATCTACCTTGACGTCCGAGTAGAGCAGCTCAAGGCCGAGGTTGCGGTTGACCATGTAACCCAAGCCGATGGCCGGGCCGCCCCTCAGGTCCTCGCCGTCCGGCGCCCGGTAGATCGCCATGCCCGGCGTCAAATAGACCTTGCCCGCGCGGGGGCCCACCTGTTCGTCGGCAGCTGCCGGACCGCTGAGGGCCAACAGGCCCGACAGCACGAGCCATCGGCTCCTTAGCTTCATTTCAACTCCTTGTGGTGATTGACACACCTGCCGTGTGCCGAATCCTAATGCTACGAAATCAGGCGGCGCTTGCACAGCGCCATGTGCCGTTTTGCGGACCCAAATAGAAAGCCGCCGGCCTGGAGAGGAAGCCGGCGGCTTGAGGCGGCCACACGAAGTGGCCTAGGGGATAGAGATTGCCTCTTTTCGGAACGGCAATGCGTCCGTTCCGGGAAGGCACTTTGATGGGTCGCTGTTACCCGGCAATTTCATGAATCGGGAAATTTGTGTCAGTTTGTAACGTTGAGTGTCATTTTTTGACAAGGTTGTCAACGCAGGGACAATTCAGACGCTGACGCACACGTCGGTGCCGCCGCTAGGATGGCCGCTGATCGTTATGCTCCAACCGTGCGCCTCGCAAAGCTGATGGGCAATGGCCAGCCCCAAGCCGCTGCCGCCGGTGGCCGCGCTGCGTGAGCGGTCCAGGCGAAAAAATGGCTGCAGCACGGCTTCGCGATGGGCTTCGGGAATCCCCGGCCCGTTGTCGATGACATGCACCTGCCTGCCGCGCAGCCGCACCTGCGCATCCTGGCCGTGCTGTTGGGCATTGTTGATGAGATTGGTCAGCACCCTGGTGAGTGCCCCGGGGGCCACTTCCACGACCGTCTTTGCCGGCTTGCCGCAGTCAAAGGGGATGGGCGGATCCTGACGCTGCAGCAGATCGGCGACCAACGCCTGCAGTTCGGTTGGCTTGGTCGGCTCATGGGTGCCGCGGGCGAATTTGAGCGCGTCGGTGATGAGTTCGTCCATGGACTCGAGATTGCGCTCGAGACGGGCAACCAGAACCGGGTCCACGGTTTCCGGCAACAATTCCACCGCCAAGCGCATGCGCGCCAACGGCGTCTTCAGGTCATGGGAGATGCCAGCCAGCAAGGTGGTGCGGTTGGACAGCAAGGAGGATATTTCCCGAGCCATGGTATTCAGGTTGCGTGCCAGCACGACCAGTTCCTTGGGGCCCTTTTCCGGCAGGGGGTCGAAGTTGGCGCCGCCGCGGAAGGCTTCCGCCCGTTCCGCCGCCTGCACCAAGGGACGGGTCACTCGCAACACGATGATCGCGGAAGTGATGAGCACCACGCCGGCGCCGAGCCCAGCGATGATGAGGCCGACGTTGAGGGGCTGGATGTCCCGCCGGGTGCCGGAAAAGCCGACCTGCAGTTGGTAGCCACCCATCGGCAAGGTCGCCCACAACAGATCGTCGCCTTCGGTGATCGCCACCGGCTGACCCAAGCGGACGTTGAGCCGTTCTTCGAGCTGGGTCAGAAAGGGCGATTCGTCGTAGCGGGCGGGTGGATGCTGCGCTGCGCCCTCGGCACCGATGTAGAGGTCGTGCTGCTCGGCCAGTTCCAGCTCAAAGTAGGGGCGCGACTCGGGAGGCAGTTCAACCCAGGTTTGCGCCGTCAACACCAACAGCGCCGCTTGGTCGTCCGCCGATTGCTCGGCGATGGGTTGCACGACGAAGAACTGCAGCGCCACCACGGCGATGGCTACGATCGCCACCGAGCTGACCGCGAGGGTCAGATTGGTGCGGACCAGCAGCGACGTGGGACGGGCGATCACTGGGGGCGTCCGCTATCGTGCCTTGTTTTCGCTATTGGCCATCCGGGCAGAACATGTAGCCCTTGCCCCACACCGTCTTGATATAGGTTGGTTCGGCGGCGTCGGGCTCGATCTTGCTGCGCAGGCGGGTGACGCGCACGTCGATGCTGCGGTCGAAGGGCGAGCGTTCGGCGCCGGTTAACAGATCTAATATGCGATCCCGATGCAGCGCTCGGTTGGGATGGGTGGCCAGAATGCGCAGCAAGTCGAATTCACCGGAGGTGAGCGCCACGGTGGTGCCCTTGTTGCTCAATCGATGTGCGGAGAAGTCGAGCTTGAAGGGGCCGAACCGAATGACCTCGGCCTCGTCGGCGGCAATCGGGTGGGTGCGGCGTAGCACGGCCCGCACTCGGGCCAGCAGCTCCCTGGGGTTGAAGGGCTTGCCCAGATAGTCGTCCGCGCCCACCTCCAAGCCGACGATGCGGTCCACATCCTCGCCTTGGGCGGAAACCATGATGATGGGCAGGCCGCGGTCCGCCTTCAGCCGCTGGGCAATTGACAGCCCGTGCTCACCGGGCAGCATGAGGTCAAGAATGACCAGATCGGGCGTTGTCTCCGCCAAGTAGGCATCCATGGCGGCCCCGCTCTCGACGCAATCGACGTCAAACCCCTGTTGGGACAAATAGGCCTGCGTCAGTTCTGAAAGCTCCGGGTCGTCGTCCACGACGAGCAGCTTGGTGCCCTCGATGTCCATTAGCACTAGCGGGGGTCGGACACCTGTTGGGTGGAGGCCTCCGGAGTCGGCTCGGAAGGCTCTGGATCGGTGGCTTGCGGCTGGCCTGAGCGTTGCTCGAAGCCGACGCCAAATTCCTTGGCGTTGGCTTGCCCGGTGCCCAAGCGAATGCGAAGGTGGCCCTGCGGAACGGCGCCGTAGCGCCGTGTCAGGCGGATGCTCAGAACTCCGTTGGTCCCTGCTTGGCGGCGGGCCATGCGCATCTTCACTTCGGAAAGCAGCGCCCGTCGTTCGGCCACTGCCAACTCGTCCCAACGTGCCGCGAGCGCGGTGAGTTGTTCGTCGCTGGCTTCCGCGTAGCTCACGGGTGGGTCTTGGGAATCGTCCGATCCTGGCTCCGCCGCAACAGCTGCGAACCCGACGTTGGCGGCGCAGCACAGCGCAACGCACAGGCTTACGAGGCGATGCCGCAGACCGCTGCGGGAGCGGCCATGCGCCGAATGCGGGAGCCGCTGGTTCACAGGCCTCAGGCAGCCTCGAACAGGCCGGCAGCGCCTTGGCCGCCGCCGATGCACATGGTGACGACGCCGTACTTCTTGTTGCGCCGCTTGAGCTCGCGCAGGATCAGCCCGGTCATGCGCGAGCCGGTCATGCCGAAGGGATGGCCGATGCTGATGCTGCCGCCGTTGACGTTGTAGATGTCGTTGTCGAGGCCGAGCGCATCGCGGCAGTACACGCACTGTGAGGCAAAGGCCTCATTGAGCTCCCAGAGGTCGATGTCATCCTGCTCAAGGCCCGCGTTCTGGAGCAGGCGCGGAATGGCGAAGACCGGGCCGATGCCCATTTCGTCCGGCTCGCAGCCGGCCACGGTGAAGCCGCGGTAGATGCCCAAGGGATCAACGCCAAGCTGGCTGGCCCGCTCGCCGCTCATCAGCAGCGTCATGGAGGCGCCGTCGGAGAGTTGCGAAGCGTTGCCGGCGGTGACCGTGCCGTCTTCCTCAAAAGCGGGCGGCAGCCCCGCCAAGCCGTCCAAGGTGGTGGTTGGCCGGTTGCACTCGTCCTTGTCCACCACCACGTCCACCAAGCTTTCCTCGCCGGTCTGCTTGTCCACCTTCTTCATGGTGGCCGGCATCGGCACGATCTCTTCGCCGATCCAGCCCGCCTGTTGGGCCTCGGCGTAGCGCTGCTGGCTTTGCAGCGCGTATTCGTCCTGCGTTTCGCGGGTGACTTGGTAGCGCCGGGCCACCACCTCGGCGGTGTTGCCCATGGCCATGAAAATGTCGGGCTTCTCTTCCAGCAAGGTCTTGTTCAAATCGGCCTTGCCGGGGTCTTGACGGGTGCGCATGGAGATGGAATCGACGCCGCCGGCGATGGCCACTTCGGTTTGCCCCGAGGCGATTTGGTTGGCGGCGATGGCAATGGACTGCAGGCCGGAGGAGCAGAAGCGGTTGATGGTGACGCCGGCCGTGGTGATGGGCAGCTTGGAAAGCACTACCGCCAAGCGGGCCAGATTGCCGTCCTGCTCACCGGCGTGGCTGGCGGCGCCGACCACCACATCCTCCACTTCGTCTGGCGCGAGTTTCGGGTTGCGGTCGAGCAGCGCATCGATGCAATGCGCCAGCATGTCATCGGATCGAGTCAGGTTGAAGCTGCCCCGAAACGATTTGGCCAGCCCCGTGCGCACGCTGTCGATGACGACGACATCTCTCATGTTCCTTCCTTCAAGCGGTATAGTTTTTGAAAACGCCCTTCGCCCGTTGCGTTGAGCGTTGATCGACCTTGAATGGTAGCAAAAAATAAGCCTAGGAGCGCAATGAAGAAGCAGCCGTTTTCACTTGGCTTTTCGTTCGCCTCCAGCGGCACCCCCCGGAGCGAGGGCGTCCCGCCCTCGATAGGATCCCTCGGTTCAATTCGAGGGCAAGATGCCCTCGCTCCGCCGAATTGAGAGCTGCTGGACTTGAAGATACCCCAAAAAGGATTCAGCAGGTTGGCGCGGCGGTTTCCAGGACCTTCTTGAGGTAGCGGCCGGTGTGGGAGGCGGGCTTTTTCGCGAGCTGCTCCGGCGTGCCGACGGCGACGATGCGGCCGCCTCCGGAGCCGCCTTCTGGGCCGAGGTCGATGACCCAGTCGGCGGTCTTGATGACATCGAGGTTGTGCTCGATCACCACCACCGTGTTGCCGTGGTCGCGCAGCCGGTGCAGCACCTGGAGCAGTTGGGCGATGTCGTGGAAGTGCAGGCCGGTGGTCGGCTCGTCGAGTATGTAGAGCGTCTGGCCGGTGTCGCGCTTGGACAGCTCCCGGGACAGCTTCACGCGCTGCGCCTCGCCGCCGGACAGCGTGGTCGCGCTCTGGCCCAGCTTGATGTAGGACAGGCCCACGTCCACCAAGGTCTGCAGCTTGCGGGCCAGCATCGGCACCGGATCAAAGAAGCTTCGCGCCTCCTCGACGGTCATGTCCAGTACTTCGTGGATGTTCTTGTGCTTGTAGCGCACGTCCAGGGTTTCCCGGTTGTAGCGTTTGCCCTTGCACTGGTCGCAGGCGACATAGATGTCGGGCAGGAAATGCATCTCCACCTTGATGACGCCGTCGCCTTGGCAGGCCTCGCAGCGCCCGCCCTTGACGTTGAAGCTGAAGCGGCCCGGCTTGTAGCCCCGGGCCCGCGCCTCCTGGGTTTGGGCGAACAACTCGCGTATCGGGGTGAACAGCCCGGTGTAGGTGGCCGGATTGGAGCGCGGCGTGCGGCCGATCGGGCTTTGGTCGATATCGACCACCTTGTCCAGGTGCCCAAGCCCTTGGATGCCTTGGTGATCCTGGGCGGATAGGGTGGTGGCGCCGTTCAACTGCGTGGCGGCCACCGGGTAAAGGGTCTGGTTGATCAGCGTGGACTTGCCGGAGCCCGACACCCCGGTGACGCAGGTCATCAGCCCGCAGGGGATGTTGACCGTCAAGCCGTGCAGGTTGTTGCCCGAGGCGCCCTCCAAGCGCACCACGGCCTCCTTGTTGTAGGGCGTTCGCCGAGTCGGCACGGCAATCGACTGCTGGCCGGACAGGTACTGCCCGGTGATGGAGCTGGGCTCGCTCAATATGCATTCGAGCCCTCCGCTGGCGACGATTTGACCACCGTGCACGCCGGCCCCGGGGCCGATGTCCACGATGTGGTCGGCGCTGCGAATGGCCTCCTCGTCGTGCTCCACCACCAGCACCGTGTTGCCGAGCTGCTTTAGGTGGGTGAGCGTGCGCAGCAGGCGGGCGTTGTCCCGTTGGTGCAGGCCGATGGAAGGCTCATCGAGGATGTACATGACGCCCACCAGGCCAGCGCCGATCTGGCTGGCCAAGCGAATGCGCTGCGCCTCGCCACCGGACAGGGTTTCGGCGCTGCGGTCGAGGGTGAGGTAGTTCAGGCCGAC
The DNA here is from genome assembly GCA_009843635.1 of Gammaproteobacteria bacterium. Lineage (GTDB taxonomy): Bacteria > Pseudomonadota > Gammaproteobacteria > Pseudomonadales > Azotimanducaceae > Azophilus. Next base: position 136,223 of record VYDB01000078.1, on the reverse strand, counting down.
ATCGACCAGGAACTGCAGCCGAGCCCGGATTTCCTTGAGAATCTTGTCGGCGATGGCACCCCGGCGCCCTTCGAGCTTGAGTTGGTTGAAATAGGTCAGCGTCTCCTCGATGGAGCCCCGGGATACTTGCGGCAGCGTGACGCCGCCCACGAACACGTTGCGCGCCGCCTGCCGCAGGCGGGCGCCGCCGCAGTCCGGGCAAGCCCGCACCCGCAGGTAGCGCTGCAGGTTTTCGCGCACCATGGAGGAGTCGGTTTCCTGGTAGCGGCGCTCCATGTTGGGGATCACGCCCTCGAAGGGAAAGCGCCGCCTGATGAGGTCGCCCCGGTCGTTGGTGTAGCTGAAGTCGATGCGCTCCCCGTTGCTGCCGTGGAGAACCGCTTCCCGGTGCTTGCGCTTGAGGCTTTTGAACGGCGCTTCGATGTCGAAATCGTAATGGTGCGCCAGGGATTTCACCATGTGGAAGTAATAGACGTTGCGCCGGTCCCAACTGCGGATGGCGCCGTCGGCTAGGGACTTGGCCGGCTCCTGGACCACCAGCTCCGGGTCGAAGTACTGCTTCACGCCCAAGCCGTCGCAGTTGGAGCAGGCCCCGGCCGGATTGTTGAAGGAGAACATGCGCGGTTCCAGCTCGCTGATGCTGTAGCCGCACACCGGGCAGGCGAAGCGCGCCGAAAACACCAGTTCCTTGGCCTCCGCATCGTCCATGCTGGCCACCCGGGCGATGCCTTCGGAAAGGCCCAAGGCAGTTTCGAAGGACTCCGCCAAGCGCTGCTCAGCACCCGGCTGAACCCGCAGCCGATCCACCACGGCGTCGATGCTGTGCTTCTTGTTCTTGTCCAGCGTCGGCGGATGGTCGAGATCGGTCACCAGTGCGTCGATGCGGGCCCGGATGAAGCCGCCGGCCAGCAGTTCCTTGAACACGTGCACGTGCTCGCCCTTGCGGTCAACGATCACCGGCGCCAGCACCATGATACGTGAACCTTCCGGCAAGGCCATGACCTGATCCACCATCTGGCTCACGGTTTGCGCATCGAGGGGCTCGCTGTGGTGCGGGCAGCGGGGCTCACCGGCCCTGGCGTAGAGCAGGCGCAGGTAGTCGTGGATCTCGGTGATGGTGCCGACCGTCGAGCGCGGATTGTGGGAGGTGGACTTCTGCTCGATGGAGATGGCCGGGGAAAGCCCTTCGATGTGATCGACATCGGGCTTCTCCATGGTGGATAGGAACTGCCGCGCGTAGGCGGACAGCGACTCCACGTAGCGCCGCTGCCCCTCGGCGTAGAGGGTGTCGAAGGCGAGCGACGACTTGCCCGACCCGGACAGCCCAGTGATCACGATCAACTGGTCGCGGGGCAGGTCAAGGTCGATGTTGTCGAGGTTGTGCGTCCGCGCGCCGCGAACCGAGATCGTGTCCAACGGAAAGGCTGTCCAAAGCTGCTTGTTTCAGGGATGGGAAACGACGCCGCTAACGTTATCGGCTCTGGCCATCCGGGGCAACCGGCGCGTCTGCCGGAGGAGGCTTTGGTTCGGCGCTCAGCAGGTGCCGATAAAGGTCGAGGGCAAGGCCGCGGTCGCTTTCCTCGAGCAGTTGCAGGCCGGTTGTGGTCAACACCGCGCACACGCAGGCTGCATCCGCCACCACCGCGCTCGTTGACGCCGACGCGTTGAAGGGAAGCAGTGGCGCAACCGGCTCGCCGGGCCCGATTTGACGGTGCCGAACACCCTCCCCGTCATGCTGCGATGCTTGGCCGCGCAGGATCAGTTGCAGATGTTCCGCTGGCTGGCCGATGGCAAGGAGCGTTTCGCCGGCGCCGTATTCGCGGGTTTCGAACCAGCCTTCCAACCGGTCGATCAAGTCTTCGAAGGTGACTTGATGATCCAGGCGTTGTTCCAACTCCTGGCCGACGGCCTCCAATAGGGACGCCTTTGAACGCGCGGTGGCGTTGCTGGCTCGATAGGCCTCGATCACCTGGTCTTCGCAGTACGCAAGTGCCCGCTCACCGTCGCTGGCGAATTCCAGGTTGTCGAACGCCGCCGGCGGCAGGTTGCGCCGCAGTTCGGCGCCGAGCTGCTCCGGCGCGCCGCCCAGGACGACCTGGGTGCCGGCGGCTCGTGCGGCCAGCATGAACCGGCAAATGGCATTGGCCGTGGAAAAGTCGAATCCGGACACCGCCGTAAAGTCCAGCAGGATGCACAGCGGCTTGGGGTCGTTCTTGAGTGAATCCTTGAGCCGGTCGGCCAACGGGTAGCCCCCGCCGAAAAACAGGTGGCCCCGCAGCCGGTAGCCTTGGATCAGGCCCCCCTCGGTGCGCAGTATGGCCCGCTCAGGAACCGGGCGGGAACGGTTGCTGTGCGTCTCGCGGGCGGTGAAGGTGGATTCGACAACGCCTTCCCGGCCCATGCGCAGCACCAGAACCGCGATGGTGATGACCACCCCCAGCGCCACGCCCTCGAAGAAGCCGAATGCCATGATGGTGGCGAACACCGCCAGGATGATGGCGTAGTCGGTGCGGGGCAAGCGCTTGCGCACTTTCAACAACCATTGATCGAGCAGGGCGATGCCGGTAAACAGCAGGGCGCCGCCCATCAGCGGCATCGGGACGAGCTTCAGCACGGCATCGCCGAACAACAGCGGCGAGCCGACCACCAACGCCGCGACCACGCCGGTGGCGCGCTGGTCGGCCCCCAACATGATGCTGCGCAGAGAAGTGGGCACGATCGGGCAACTGGGCGGGCCACCGCCCAAGCTGGCGGCTGCGCCTGCCAATCCGACAGCCCCGAACTCCCGGTTCCAGTCCAGTTCGCGGTTGGACGCCAATTCCAGCCCGCCCACGTAGATGACCACGCAGAGCAAGGTCACCAGCACCAAGGTCAGGATGTTGGGAATCTGCTGGGCGACGGCTACCCAGTCCACCTTGGCTGCGTCGTCCAGGGTGACCGGCGGCCAGGGGTTGGCATCCGACAGGCTCGCGAACAGGAAGCCCGAGGCCTCGGCTTCGGCTTCGGTGACGCCCAGCGCCGCCAAGCCCAGGTGGCAGGCTGCGCCCAGCAGGATGAAGCTCACTGGCATGACCAGAAAGTTCCGCCAGCGTTGGGTGGCGAAGTGCAGGCCGAAGCCGTAGGCGATGCCAAGGCCCCAGTTGGCGACCACCAAGGGCTCGAACATCTTTTCCACTGCCTGCGCCTCTGGCCGCACGCCCATCAGCGACAACGCCAGCACGCAGGCGATGCCGCCGGTTCCGGCCACGAAGCCGGATGAAACCGGGTAGGGCACGAAGCGGACCAAGTGGGCGAGGCGCAGACGCCAGATGAGCAGCGCGCAAGCTGCCGTGGCCAGGGAGCACAGCACGATCACCGCGACCATGGTTGGGAACAGTTGTTCGCCGGTGGCGGTTAGCGACGCGCCGATCACGCCCAGCATGAGCATGGTGGGCACGGCAGGGGCGGAGACCGCGCCAAGAAAGCCGCTGCACAGCGCGATGACGATGCAGCCGGCCAGTATGCCGAACAGCACCAGGCCGATGCCCTGGGAAAGGTAGGGCGCCAGATCACCGGAAAAGACCAAGGTGGCAAGCGCCAGAAAACCGATGATCACGCTCACGCCGGAGACCAGCCCCACCGCGAGGACCGTAGTGGCTTGCTTGGCGCGGGCGCCCAAGCGCAAGCCGCCGGCAACGGCGCCCGCCGTAGAGTCTTCACTCATCTTGCTTGAGACACCTTTAGTGCGGTTGGTCGCAAGCCGAACCCCCAAGCCCATCCCGGCTGGCCATTATACGGGCTTGGCGGCTCAGTTTGATTCAGCCGCCATCGCCAAGCTCGGCAGATTTGCACCGGACTTGAAAATTGCCTCGGCAGTTTTTGAAGTGGGTGCAAAATTGCCGTACCATGCTGCCATGGATTCAGTTCAACGTTATCTCGCCGAGCAGGTTGTCAGCGACTTGGCACGCAAAATGGTGTTTGTCGCTGGCCCGAGGCAGGTTGGCAAAACCACCTTGGCGAAGCACTTGCCGGGTGCCCAGGAAGGCTACTTGAACTGGGACATCGACGAGCACCGCAGCCGAATTCTGGCGCGCAATCTGCCGGATTCCGATCTCTGGCTATTTGATGAGATACACAAGTACCGTGCATGGCGCAACTTTCTCAAGGGACTGTACGATGGCCGCGGGCCAAGCCAGAGGATATTGGTTACCGGAAGTGGCAGGCTCGACCTATACCGTTTTGGCGGCGATTCGCTGCAAGGCCGCTACCATCTCCTGCGGTTGCACCCTTTTTCCTTCGCCGAACTGCAATTGAGCACAGGCCGCGAACTGCGCGACCTGCTGACCCTGGGCGGATTCCCCGAACCCTGGCTCGGTGGGAGCGAACGGGAAGCCCGGCGCTGGTCGATGCAGTACCGCAGCCGCATAGTCGAAGAGGAAGCTACCTCGCTTGAAGGCATCCGCGATCTAGGCCAGGCGGAGGCGACCTTGATCGCGCTGCCCGAAAGGGTGGGTTCGCCGCTATCGATCAATGCACTGCGTGAATTGCTGCGAGTCAGCCACCACACGATGAGCGCGTGGCTCGATGCCTTTGAGCGGTTGTACACGATTTTTCGGCTGCAGCCACTGACCGGCCGCAACAGCAGGGCGGTGCGCAAGGAGACCAAGCACTTCCACTTCGATTGGTCGATCATTCCCGATGCAGGCGCGAAATTCGAGAATCTTGTCGCCTGCCATCTGCTGAAGTGGGTTCATTGGCGTCGGGATGCCTTTGGCGATGATCTAGCGCTGCACTTTTACCGCGACCGAGACGGACGCGAGGTCGACTTCGTCGTCACCGATCGTAGCGAGCCGAGTTTGCTGGTGGAATGCAAACTCTCCGACGGCGACCCAACGAGAGGGTTGAAATACCTGTCCGGAAAATTCCCCAACGCGGAGGCTTGGCAAATTGCCGCCGAGGGCCGCAAGCACTACAGAACGGCGGCCGGCATCCGTGTGGCGCCGGCTGAGACCTTGCTCTCCAGGTTGGTGTGACGCCCGCTCGATGCGTCTGGGCATGCCCGTTCTCAATCTCATTCGTCGCGCTGAGGCGGGCGTTGCCGTTTGATGAGTCCGCGAACCTTGCCCGCGCCCTTGCGGGGCTTTCGCATTGGAGATCCAGACGGATGGTTTTCGGTGTGGAGCGCCGAAGGGGCCAAGCGCGTCTCGGGGCGGTGGCACGAGGCCGGTACGGAAGTGATCTACGCTTCCGAAAACTACTCCACCGCCATGCTGCAAAACCTAGTGAACTGGAAGGGCGCCTTGCCGCCCAACCAACACTTCGTTGAGGTCACCGTGCCACAAGGCACCAGCTATGAGGTGGTGACCGCGGAAACCCTTCCAGGCCTGTTCGATCCAAACCAGGAAGCGCCTCGACGCCACGGGCGGGATTGGTACGCCGAATTGAGAAGCGCCGTCTTGATCGTCCCGTCCGTTGTGGCGCGCATGGAGGACAATCTGGTCTTCAACAGCCAGCATCCCGAGTTTGAAGGCGTGGCCGTGGGATTGGAAACACCGGTCTGGTGGGAACCGCGCCTGTTTGACTGACCATGGGCCCTTAGAGCTCGTTCCGCTGTCAATGTGGAGTCCGAGTTTTCGTCTTAAGCCACGGCTGCACCATGGAGGCAGTGGCTAAGACCGACCAAGAGCCTCTCGAACGGACCCAGTCCCTCGCTGGCAACCATTGTCCGCTGGCTTCGTCGGCCTCGCTGGTGCCTGCGTAGATTTTGGCGTTGTCCGTTTCCAACCCAAGCCTGCGGTGAACGGCATCACCGGTTGTCAGGGCCTGACCGGAGGCGGACTGGAGGTGGGTGCGTTAATGTGCGCCTCATGGGCGCACCAAGCGCCGTGCAGCGGGGCGGAACCGGAGAACCTGTCCATGACGTTCCGCGGCCACCCGCCAAAGTCCTGACCCAGCGAGCCGAACCCGGGGCGGTCCTGTGCGCTGTTGCCCGAAGACATCCGGGCCGACCGGGACGAGACCCGGCGGCCCGTGAGGGTGCCCTCGGCGGCGGCGCTCGGTGAAGAACGCTGTTGGCAAGCGTCACGCCGCCGGGTCGGTGGCTGGCTCCACCAGCTGCTCCTCACGTTGCAGCGGCCAGCCGCGTCTACCCCAGGAGCAGTCCCAGAACGGGGAGGATCATGACGATCACGAAGACGCCTCCCAAACCCCAGGTCAGCCATCGAGTCGGGCGCCGCACCCAGTAGAACAGCAGGCAGGAGAACGCCAGAGCCTGGCCCATTGTCTCGATATGACCGGCGCCAAGATGAAAGCTCAGCGGCAGCGTGGTGTAGATCAACCCTTCTATCGAGCCGGGCGCGGGGCCGAACGTGGCCAACGTGCCGATCAGGACCATGACGACCCACATGGTCAACCAGCCGTATGGCCGGCCGAAGTACTGGTCGCGCAGAAGGTAGAAAACAATGCCGAATAGCAGCCCTCGAATCGGCTGAAACAGAGGTCCCGCCATGACCATCGGGTCGTCCGCTGATCGCATGAGACCAGCGAGCGGTGGCTCGGCAAGAGCTGTCCGATAGTCGAAGAGCGTGAAGGCCAGAAGGCCCACGCAGAAGTACGTCACCGTGTGCACGACCACAGATCTCGCGATGATGCCCGGCAGGGTCAGTCGATGTACGTCTGTCATCTTTGGCTCGACACTTTCAGAGGCTCGCAGGGTACTATGAACGCGGGCGATCTTGAGTGTCGGGCAATCCGCGCGAGTGCTTTCCGACCTCGAATGGGCTCGGCCGAAGCGGCGGGTTTCGCGTCCTTCTGCGTCCAGCCTGTCGCCGGAGAGGCGGGCCAGCGGTCGGGCAATGCCGCCGACAAGTCCGAACGCGCCATGCTCCGACTCCGCGGCTGCGAGATCGACCTGCGGGCCTATGCGGCCAACCGCCCGCGTTGGTTTGAGCGGGTACCCGCCCAACATTCCAATCTTCCCTCACTGCGGCAACGCCGACAGGTTCGTCAGGTGCCCGGTGGGGCTTTCCAGCAGGCTCTGGACCAGTACGCCCGGCTCGCCGACCGCCGACAGCCGCCACTTGCCCGCGCCCGGCCCCGTGCTGCCGGCAAGCCCCTTGCCCGCGTTGCCGAGCTCCAGGTCGTCGGAGTTGAAGTGAACCGTCTCGCCGGCGCCGATCGACAGCTCCAGCGGATCGTATCCCTCGCATGCGTCGTCGTAGGCCTCGATGCGCACCGTCCCGTCCCGACCGGTTGACCACCCGCGCGAACCCCTGCCAGTCCCGCGACGCCGCCGGGAACAGCGCCAGCCGGTGCGCGCCGTCCGCCCCCGGCGGAGGCGGCGCGGAGGACAGGTTGGTCAGGTGCCCGGTCGCCACGCTCTCCAGCAGGCTCATCGCCGCGATGCGCGCGCCGGACTCGACCTCCAGGCGCCACTTGCCCTCGCCGTCCCCCAGGGCGCCCTCCAGGCCGGCGGCGCCGCCCTCCAGTTCATGGGCGGTGTACTCGCGGGCCGCCCCCGCGGGCACCGTGAACCGCACCGGGCCGCCCGGCGAGGCGCCCGCGTCGTCAGGGACTTGGGGCTGGCGCCCACGGATGCAAATTTGACGCCGTGGCGGTCCCAGGGGTGCGTGCCCGGCGTCCAATCCGCTGCGACCCGTAGCGTCACGCTGTTTGTGGAACCAATCAAACGCGGCCAACGGGGAATCCCCTTAGCTCCGGGCGAAGCGCCCCGGACCGGGCATCTTGCCCTCGCAGCGGCGCTCGTCAGAGCGCCGAGCCCTATGCCTGGCCTAAGTCCAACTGAGCCACTGCGAGTCGATCGGGGCCGATGACATCGCCCTGGGTCAGCCTCATTCCGGAAAAGACTTCGTGAATGCGGACGGAGGCGCCTACCGAGGTTTCGGTGATCAGGCGCAGGACGGCGTCGAAGCTCTCCATTCCCGTCAGTTCGGCGATGCTTTGCCGCTGGTCCGGCCTGATGGCCTTGGGGTTGAATCTGCCGCCGTTGGTCATGCGGAAGAGTCCGTCCAGGTTTTGCCACAGCAGGGTGGCATCGACCAGGTCCTGGGCGGTATCCGCGGCGATGAGGCCGCGCTGGGCGGCGGCCTCGAAGGTGGCCGGCAGGGTGATTGGCTCAGATCCGGGGGCGGCGCCGCGCAGCAGCAGGTAATCCGCCGCCATGGTTAGGTCGGCGAGACCCCCGCGGAATCGGTCGATCGCCCAGATGTCCATGACGGTTTGGTTCTGCCTGGCTTGGTTGCGCAGCGCAGCAAGCTGGCGAGCGGCGGCAGCGAGTTGGTCCCGCTGTCCAAACAGGGATTGCCGCAGCGCTTTGAAGTTGGCGCCAAGATCGCCCTGCGCCTCGATGACCCGCGCGTGGGCGAGGGTGCGCAGGTCCGCCAGCGAGGCGCCCTCATCGATATGCGCCTGGAGCTGCCCGATTGACAAGGCACCGCCGTCGCTGCCGTTGCGCGGCAACGCGTAGGCGGGCTTGGCTTCATAGAGCATGCCTTCCGAGGAAAGCTGCCGCACCAACAGCATGAGGCGCTGCAAAAGCTGTTCGTGCCACGCTTCCGGGGTGATCGTGTCGGCGTTGGCCCGCACCGGGTCGTGATCGTAGATGAACATCAGCTCGAGAGGCGCCCCGTTGGCCAACTCGCGCCGGCCCGCGGCGTCAAGGGCGACCAAGCCGATACGACTGTTGGGCATGTCGCCGTGGGCGAGTTCGAACTCGTTTTTAACGACGGGCACAAGGGCGGCGAGGCAGATGTCCAGGATGTCCGATATGGACTGTGCAGCTGCCACCGGCGTCAGCACGCCCCGGGTCATGTGCACGCCCAGTCGAATGGTGTGCTGCTCAGCCCAGCTCCTGGCCTCGTTGACCAAGCTGTCGCTGCCCGACGCCCGGTCGGCGACGGCGGCGAATTGCTCGCGCAGTTCGCTCGGATCGAACTCCTTTTGGCAAAGCAGGCGGGCCTGCCCTGGTGGCGTCCGCCACGCTTCTTGCCGGTGGGTGGCTTGGGCTGCTTCGAGGTCGCGCTGGCCCGGTAGGTCCGCCGCTTGGAATTCCTGGGAACGCAGGCTCTCCTGCACGTAGGGGTGGCGGGACAACCAGGCGGAGAGGCGCGGCGCCGCGCCGATGACGTTTCCGAAGCGGCTTGAAATCCGCTTGGTGCCGCTGATGGCATCTTGGCTGACCAGCCAGATGGCCGGCACCACCAACAGCGCCGCCGGCATGGAAACCAAGATGCCGAACGCCAACGAGGTTGCCATGGGAACGAGAAATTGCGCATGGGTGCTGTCGTTCACCATCAGTGGGGTCAACCCGGCGAACGTCGTCGCTGTGGTGATCAGGATTGGGCGGAATCTGGAGGTGGCCGAGTTCACGAGCGCGTCCTGCAGCGAATCCCCCCCGGACCGATATTGATTGACGCCGTGAATCAACACCAACGTCGAGTTGACCACGACCCCCGCTGCCGCGACGACGCCGAACAGGGAGTTGACGGACAGGGCATGGAGGAGCCCGAACGACTTCATGAGCACATGGCCGAAAATGGCGCCGACCAGGGCGAATGGCAGCACCGACATGATGATCAGGGGCTGCGTGTAGGAGCCCAGCGGCATGGCGAGCAGCGCGTAGATGGCCAGCACCACGAAGAGGAACAGCGGCCCTAGGGTGCCGGCCAGTTCCGACTGCTCCTCGGCGCTCTTGAACCAGTAGGAGACACCGGGATGCCGGGCGACGGTGCTTTGCAGGAATCCGGAATCGAGTGCGGCGAGCACCGCGGTCCCCGAAGTCACCGAGGGATCGACCTCGGCGGTCACCCACGCAAAACGCGTGCCGTTGGTGCGTTCGATCACGGGGAAGCCCTGTCCGTACCGCACTTCGGCCACCGTGGTGAAGGGCACCTCTCCGCCGTCCGCGGTGCGGATGCGCAGGTCGTAGAGCGAGTCCAGGGAGCGGCGCTCCTGCTCGGTGTAGCGCACCATGAGGCGAATGTCATCCCGGCCGCGTTGGATGCGCTGGGCTTCCTCCCCATAGAACGCCTGCCGCACCTGGGTTCCCAGGTCCGCCAGCGTGATGCCCAATGCCTCTCCGGCTGGCGTGACCGTCAGGATCATTTCCGGCTTGCCGCTGTTCAATGAGTCGGTAACTTCGTAAACCCCTGGAAACTCGGCGAGTTCCTGGCGGATGGCCGCAGCGACGCTGCGCATCGCCTCCGAATCGGTGCCGCCGATGCGTATGTCGATTTCGGGTGCGCCTTGGATGCGGTCGGTGACGAAGGCCACCTCGACCGCGTCCGCTATGGGCCCAACCCGGTCACGCCATAAGGCGGCCACCTCATCGGTCGCCAAGGCCCGCGTCTCGCCCGGGGTCAACTGCATGATGACCTCGCCGAGGTGGGTTCCGACAGCGTCTGTGCGGTAGCTCAGGCCCGCGCTAGCGGCGAATTGTCCGCCCCGGGCCTCCATGAGGTTCACCACCACGGGTTCGTCGTAGCGATCCTCAAGTTCTTGGCGCACTTCCTGCGCCGCATTCGACAGTTGCGCCAGGGCTTGCTCCATGACCGGCCGGGAGACGCCCATGGGCATCGTCAGCTTGGCAACCACGCTGTCCCCCGTCTGGGGCGTCAGGAGGGAGAACGGCAGGTGGCCGCCCGCCAGGAATGCCATGGCCGATGCGAAGATCGCGATGCCCGCCGCAAAGGTCACGAACCGCTGCTGGAATGCGGCGCTGGCGAGTTGGCGAAAGGGGTTGTTGATCAACCAGGCGAGGCCCGATTCGAACAGCACCTGGATGCGGGCAAACCCGGCCGCAGCCTTGTTCATGAAGCCGGAAACGTGGGCTGCGCACACGCCGGCGAAGACGACCACGGCCACTGCGGAACCGGAGCGCATGTCCGGGGCGAACGCAAAGGCGGCGATGACGCCGGTTGCGAGCAGCGTTAGGCCGAAGTCGCCGAGCGGCATGCGGCCGCTGCCGTGGCCGAGATGCGACGGCAACACCATCTGGCACTCGATCAGGGAAAACACCAGGCAGCAGATGACCACGACGGCCATGAACCCGTAGGCTTGGCCGACGCTGCCGACGGCGAACAGCAGCGGCAGGAACGCCACCGTGGTCGTAATCACGCCGAAGGTGACGGGCACCAGGACGTCCTGGGCGCCCTGGATGGCGCCGGCGAGTTTGCCGCCGCCCCTTTCCTGGGCCGAATAGACGTTTTCCCCCACCACCACGGCGTCGTCCACGATCATCCCCAAGGCGAGGATGAAGCCCATGACGGACAGGGAGTCGATGGAATAGCCGAACCAGTAGATGAGAAAGATGGCGCCGAGGAAGGCGATGGGAATTCCGGCGGCCACCCACAGCGCCAGGTGCGGGCGCAGAAACAGCGCGAGCAGGATCAGCACGAGCAGCAGCCCTTGCACGCCGCTGTCCAGCAGCGCCTGCAGGCGGTAGGCGAGCGTCACGGAGGCATCCCGCCACACCGTAAGCTCAACGCCCGCCGGGTAGTCGGAGGGGGCCTCCGCCACGAACTGTCGAACGGTCGCGGCGACGTTGCGCACATCCTGGTCGCCGACCCGGAACACCTGCACCAAGGCGGCGGGCTGGCCCTCGAACGTCAAGCCCTGCCCGGTGTCTTCGAATCCATCGACCACTTGGGCCACATCGTTGAGCGTGACCCGCGTGCCATCGCTGCGGGTGCTGATGGTGAGCTTTTCCAGTTCGTGCCCCCAGTAGGCCTGCCCTGCCGTGCGCAGCAGGATGTCGCCCCGGTCGGTCTTCACCGAGCCCCCAGGCAAATCCAGCGAGCGTTCGCGCACGGCCTCCGCGACGTCATCGAAGGTCAGGTTGTTGCGCGAAAGGGAGGCTTCGGAGACCTCGATGGAAATTTCATAGGGTTTTTCGTTGACGATGGCGGCTTCGCTGATGCCGGGCAGCCTGAGCAGGTCGTCGCGCACCCGGCGGCCCATCTCCTTGAGCGAGCGTTCGTCCATCGACCCGGTTACGGCGACTTCGATCACCACGTTCCTGACGGTTGCCAGCTTGACGATGGGCTTCTCGGCCTCCTCCGGAAACGTGTCGATCGCGTTGATTTGGTTTTCCACCTCGCCAAGCGTTCGCATGCGATCGGTGTCAAAGAACATCTCGACTTGAACGGTGCACAGATCCTCAACCGAGGCTGAACGTATTTCCCGAATTCCGGTGATGCCCTCCAAGCTCTCCTCGACGCGGGTGCAGACCCCGGATTCGACCTCTTCGGGGGCGGCGCCCAGGTAGGGGACCGTTACGATGATCAGGGGCGGGTCCACATCGGGATAGAGCTTGACGGGGATGCGATCCAGGGCGGCCAGGCCCGCAAAGACAGAAAATCCCATCACGAGGTTCGCCGCCACGTGATTGGTGGCGAACCAAGCGATCATCTTTTTCATGGTGCGGCGGTTGCTGCGGGTTGGCCGAATCGCTCCGCCAGCAGGGCGCGCAGCCTTTCGACCAGGACCATGATGGCGGGCAGCAGGAACAGGATGCCGATGCTCGCGAAGATCAGCCCGCCGGTCAGGCTGACGACGAGGGGAATGAGAAATCGCAGCACCTCGGACTTGTCGTAAAGCAGGGGCGACAGGCCGACCACGGTGGTCACCGTGGTCAGCACGATTGGCCGGGCGCGGAGTTGCGCTGCCTGGATGATGGCATCGCTCACGCCCAGCCGCGGATCATCGCGGCGCATCCGGTTGTAGCGGTCGAGCAGCACCAGAGAGTCGTTGATGACCACGCCGGTCACCGCGATCAGTCCAAAAATGGAGGAGAGCGACAGGTCGTATCCAAGCATCCAGTGCAGGTAAATGGAGCCGGCAAACGCCAGCGGGACGCCGAGCAGCACGTAGAACGGTTGCAGGATGCTGCGCAACTGGATGGCGGCGAGGACGAAAATCAACAACACGGCGGCCGGGAAGTAGGTGGCGAGGCTTCGGCCAACCTTGGCGGCATCGCGGCTGGAACCGTCGGGCAGGATGCGCAGATCCGGATACTTGTGCTTGAGTTCCGGCAGCCAGCTACCCTCGATGAGCCCGCCGAGTTCCCTGGAACTGATCATCGCCACGTTGTAGAAGGCATTGACCGAGGCCGCCGGCAGGCCGTCGATGCGTTGGCGCTGCTTGAGATCCTGGGTCTGCACGATCTGCGCCACGCTCGACAGGGCAGCCACGTCGCTGTTTGGCAAGCTGATGAGTTCATCGTGAAGATCGCTGATGTTGGCGCGCCTTTCCAAGGGATAGCGCGCCATGACCTCGAGCTCTTCCGAGTGCCTCACGATCTGGTCCACCTCCGAGCCGTAGAACCGGTTGCGCAGTTGCCCGGCAAGCGAAATGGCGGTCAGGCCTGAGGCGCGTCCTGCGTCCGTGAGCTGGACTTCGTAGCGGACGTTGCCCAACTCGAGGGTATCGTCGATCTGGTAAACATAGGGATGGTCCTCAAGCCGGGCCTTCAATTCGCTCGCCGCAGCGACCACGGTGTCGGCGTCGGGGTGCAGCAGCGCGTACCCCACGCTTGAGGCGGTGGCGGTCCGCGTCGAGGGAAACGCCAGCTTGTCCGCACCGCGTATCGTGCCGATGTTGTCGATCCACAGTTGCTTGAGTTCGTCGGTGATTATGGTCCGTTCCGGCGGCACGTTCAGGCGCAGTTGGACCGAAGCGAGGTTGGGCGCCGGGTCGGGCACATCGGCGCCGAGCATGGTTTCCACCGCCTTGTGCTGCCCGACGATCAGGTTGACGGCGTTGATCCCCGTCCCGCCGGATTCCCGATTGGCAGCCCGCGCGGCCCGGACGATCTGCTCGGTGGCGTGCACCGTGTCCTCGAAAGTTGACCCGGCCGCCATGGTCAGGTCGGCCTGCAGCTTCTGCTCGTCGAGCCGGTTGTCCGCCGTGTTGTAGCGCAGGACATTGCCGGAGAAAAGGCCGATCGCGACGATGACGAACAGGGCGACGCCGGCAATGGTGAGCAGCGGACGGCGCGCTGCGAATCCGATGCTGGGCATCAGTCTGCGGTCGAGCAACGCTTGGAATGACCCGCTGGCTCGAGCCTGAACCGCGCTAAGGGGCCAGCGGCTGAGCGGACTGCCCCCGGAAAGATGCGCGGGCAACAGCAGGAAGCAGTCGATCAGCGACAGCAGCAGCACGGCCAATACGCCGATGCCGGTGTAGCTGAACATCTGGCCGAGGATGCCGTCGAGTGGCAGCAGCACCGAGAACGCCACCATGGTGGTCAGCACGCCGACCAGCACCGGCGGCAGCACCTCCCGGGCGCCTTGGATCGATGCTTCGAGGGGGGGAACGCCGCGCGCGCGCAGGCGGGCGATGTTTTCGCCCACGACAATCGCATCGTCCACCACGATGCCGATGATCATGGCCACGCCGTAGACGATGAAAAAGCTGATGGAGACGTCCAGCAGGTACAAAATAATGAAGGATCCGATGATCGCGGTGGGGATGCCGATGCCGATCCAGAGCCCGATGCGCAGATCAAACAGCAGGATCAGCACGACGAAGACCAGCATCGCGCTGATCACGCCGTTGTTGGCGACGGACTGAAGCGGTTTCTTGATCTTGTAGGTTTCGTCCAGCCAGAGCTCGACCGAGGTTCCTGGCGGCGCTTGGTAGCCGGCCATGAAACGCTCGACTTCGGCGATGACGTCGTCCGGGTTGGCGCGGGGCGGCGCTTGGACGTGAACGAACACCGCCGGCACCTGGTTGACGGTGTTGATCAGCGGGTCATCGACGAAGCCGTCGCGGACGGTGCCCATGTCGCCGAGCCGGATGATGGCGCCATCCGGGCGGCTGAGCATGACGATGTCACGGAACTCATCCCCTCTGACCCGCTTGTCCATCGTGCTCATGACGATGGTCCCGGACTCCGTGCGAATGCCGCCGCCGGTGACGTTCACCGAGGCCAGCCGAACGCGCGCCGCGACTTCGGCGATGGTCAGGTGATGGCTGCGGAGTTGCGATTCGTCGAGGTCGATTTGAATTTCCCGATCCCGCGCGCCGACCAGTTCGACGAGGCCGACGTTGGGCAGCAGCAGAAGCTGTTCGCGCAGATCCTCAGCCGCCCGCCGAAGCCGGTCCTCACCGGCGGTTGGCGACGTGACCACCAGCGACGCCACGTCCCTGACGATTTCCTTGCGAACCACTTCCGGCGGGTCGGCGTTCGGGGGAGGGAAGTCCTCGATTCGCTCCACCGCGGTTCGCACGATCTCCAGCCTTGAGACGGCATCGACCCACTGGTTCAGCTCAATGAGAATCTCGCCCCGGCCCTCCCAGGCGTTGGCGGTGATCCGGTCAATCCCATCGAGGCCGGCGATGCTCTCCTCGATGCGGCGGATGATGTCCTCCTCGACTTCCCGCGGCGTTGCGCCGTCGTAGGGCACGTTCACCGCGATGGTTCGAAGGTCGAGCTCCGGATAGCGTTCGATGGTGCTGTTGGAGATCGCGATGAACCCGAGCACCAGCAGCAGGAAGGTGATCAGGTACACGGCGATGTGGTTGCGCGCGAAGTACTCGATCATCGATGGCGACCCCTTCCCAATGATGCTCGAAAGGTCAGCCCACCAGCCGCCGTCGGCCAAGCCGCCCTTTCGCCAGTTCCACCGTCATGATGACCGATGGCAGGAAGAACACCAGGCCGATGCCGGCGAACACCAAGCCGAAGGCGATGCTCACCACGAGCGGAATCAGGAACCGAATGGCCTCGTCGCCGCTGAACAGAATCGGCAGCAGGCCGAGCAGGGTGGTCACGCTGGTGAGCAGGATCGCCCGGGCACGCTGCCGGGTGGCCGCGGAAATTGCCGCAATCTCAGGCATGCCGGATTCTCGGACCATGTGGTTGTAGCGATACATCAGTAGAATCGTGTCGTTGACGACCACGCCGGAAACCGCGAGCAGGCCGAATATCGATGTGATGCTGAACTCGTAACCCAGCGCCAAGTGCCCCGCCACCGCGCCCACGAATGCCATGGGAATGCCCGCTAGGGCCAGCAACGGCTGCACGAAACTGCGCAGGAAGGAGGCGATCAGGCAATATATGACCAAGAGTGCGATCGGCACCGAAAGCGTCAGGATGCCGGTAAGGCGTTCCATGTCCCGGTTTGCCCCGTGCTTGCGAATTCGGATCTCCGGATAGCGGCTCTGGAGGTCTGGAAGAATCCGCTCCTCAACCACGTCGGCCAAGTCGCCGGAGAGCAAGCGCGCGGCATCGTAGTCGGCACTAACCACCGCGGCGCTGCGCCCGTCTATGCGCAGCCGGTTGGCGATGCTGCGGGTTTCCGTGATCTCGGCCACCGTGTACAACGGAACCTGCTCCCGGCTGGCCGGCAGGTTGATGCGCTCGTTGAGCAACTCCGCGTAGCTGGAGCGCCGATCCTGGGGGTACCTCACCATCACCAGAACCTCTTCCCGGCCCCGCTGGATGCGCTGGGCCTCGGCGCCGTAGAAGCTGTTGCGCAACTGGGTGGCAACCGATGCCGCGGTCAGGCCGGCTGTATCGCCGGCGGCGTTGAGGCGTACATCGAAGCGGCGCTTGCCTTGCTCGATCGAGTCGTTGACTTGGCTGACGCCGTCCAAGCGGGCGAGCGCCGCGTGCAACTCCTCGGTGGCATCGGCAAGCACCTGTGGATCCGGATGCATCAATGCGTACGACAGGCTATTCGATGTCTGCGTCTGCCGGGTGGGGAAGCTCACCGACTCGACGCCAGGCATGCGGGCCAGGCGCTGGCGCCAGCGGTGCTGCAGTTCTTCGATGGTAACGCCGCGCACCTCGGGCGGATTGAGCCGCAGTTGCACGGAGGCCAGATTGCTGCGGTACTGACGCGCATCCGCGCCGCGATAGGATTCCACGGGGAAGTGGTGGCCGATGGCCACCGCGACCGCGTCGATCACCCGCCCGCCAAGCTCAGCGTCCACCCGTTGCGCCGCCGCGACCGCATGGTCCGTGACGGCTTGCAGGTCCTCGGGCCGTGCGTCCTGGGGCAGCACTAGGTCAACCTGCACGTTTTTCTCGTCCACCACCCTTAAGCTCGGGTCGAAATGAACGCCCCCGAACACCAGCAGGCAGGCGGTAACGAGAACGCTGCCGGCGACGATGACCGGCGGCCATTGCAAGCGCCGCACCGACCAGGAGATCAGGGGAACGATCCTGGTCTCGATCATGGCCTGGGCGACGGCGTGACACCGTTCCTGCGCTGCGGACAGGGGCCAGGCGCTCCAGCGCCCAGGTTTTGCGAGATGGCCAGGCAGAATGAAGGCCGCCTTGAACAGGGACAACAGCAGCACGACCACCACCACGATCGGGATCACGGCAAACATCTGGCCGATCAGCCCGTCGAGCGGCAGCAGCGCCGCGAATGCCGCCATGGTGGTGAAGGCGCCGACCGCAATGGGAGCAATGACTTCCCGGGTGCCGGCGATGGCGGCCTCGGCGCCGGTTTCACCTCGATCCAAGCGCATCGCGATGTTCTCGCCCACCACGATCGAGTCGTCCACGACGATGCCGATCAGTATGAAGAACGCGAACAGCGTCATGACGTTCAGGGTGAGGCCAAAGAAAGGAAAGACGATCAGCGAGGCCACGAACACCACGGGAACGCCGAGCGCCACCCAAGTCGCTACGCGCAGGTCGAACAGGAGCATGAGGGTGGCGAACACCAGGATCAGGCCGAAGATCCCGTTCTTGATGATCAAGTACATGCGGTCCTCGACCGCCCAAGTCTCATCTTCCCAGATGGCCACCCCGACGGTTGCGGGTGCCTCGAAGCCGTCTAGGTAGTCGCGCACCTGGGCGCTTGCTTCCTGGGGGGAGGTGTCGGCGGAGACCTTGACTTGGAGAAATATGGTGGGGACGCCGTTGACGGTGGCTACGGCGTCGTGTTCGAGCAGGCTGTCGCGCAGTTCCGCGATGTCGCCGAGGCGCACCAGCGAACCGTCCGGCCGGGCAAGGACCACCACGTCGTCGAATTGGTCGGCGTAATCGCGCTTGGCCAGGGTGCTCATGATGATGTCCCCTGACCCGGTGCGCAGTTCGCCGCCGGTGACGTTCACCGACGTCCGCCGGATGGCGCTCACCACGTGGTCCAGGGTGATGCCGTACTGGCGTAGGGTCTCTTCGCTGAGCTCGACTTGAATCTCCTGGTCCTTCGTCCCGAACAGATCGATGATCGATATGCTGGGCAGCAGCAGCAGCCGGTCCCGCAGCGACTCCGCGGCGTGACGCAACTCGAAGGGGTCGAGCGCCCCGGAGCTCAAGGCGATCGTCAGCACCTTGCGGCTGACCTCGACCTTGGTCACTTCCGGCTCATCGGCGTTGAGCGGCGGGAAGTCCTCGATGCGCTCGATGGCCGTGCGCACGAAATTGAGGGTGTCGATGTCGTCAGCGAAGGGTTCCATCTCCACATCGACGACGGCCCGTTCCTCGCGGGAGCTGGAGATGGTGCGGGCGATGCCAATGGTGCCCACCAGGCTTTCCTCGATGCGCTTGACGATGTCTTCCTCGACCTCCGCCGGGGTTGCGGCCGGATAGGGCACTTCGACGCGGATGACGCGGGGGTCGTATTCGGGGAATGTCTCGAGGGTGATCAGGTCGGAGGCGATCAGCCCGCCAACGAAGAGCAGGAACAGGAGTACGTTGGCGGCGACGGGATTGCGGGCGAAGTAGGCGATGACGCCCACGCGCGCGCCGGCGTCCGGATCACCGATGCTTGCGGATTCAGCCATGGCGGACTCCCTGCCTGCGCGTTACAGTGGTTGCCAGGGTACCTACTGCGCCGCTCCGGCGGGCACGGCGTTCACGCCGAGGCCTTCGCGCGCTCCCGGTACGCGGCCCACCACGATGCCATCACGGGTATCGAACGCACGGACCAGCCAACCGCCGTCGCTGTACCCCACCGAAGCGGGGGTGTACGCGGTGAGCTGGCCGTCATCGACCAGCCAGACGCTGCCGCTGATCTGCAACGCCGATTCGGGCAGCACGAACACGTCGTCCTGCATCGGCCCTTGCACGGTCACGTCCGCAAAGGTGCCGGGAGGCGGCAGCATGGCCGCGTTCTCTTGGTCGAGCACCTCGAGGTACAGGCTGGCCAATCGCGTCTCGATATCGACTTCCTTCGAGACGCGCTCGACCACCGTGTCAATGGCCTGGCCGTTGGCGACCACGACGGCCTTGCGGCCGATGACCGGCTGCAGGGAATTCAGGTCGAATGCCGAAATGCGGGCGCGCACCCGCAATTGATGCTTCGCATAGACAGTCCCGAGATCGGAGACCAGCCGTTCGACCACCTGCCCTCGGGACAGCACCGTCTTTCGCACATAGCCGTCGAACGGCATCCGGATCCTCGTTTCGTCCAGTTCGATTTCGGCGAGCTTGACGTTGTTGCGGGCGATTTCGACCAGTGCCTCGGCTTCTTCGATGGTCCCTTCGGTGGCGAGCCACGGGTTCAAATGCCCGCCGGGGAACCGCTGCAGGAATTGCGGCGCTCGCGCTGCCTCGTCGCGCCTCTGCTTGAGGTTTTCCTGGGCGGCAACCAGCCCGAGCTTGGCGTTTGCGAGCATCAGCTCCATGTCCCGCGCATCGACCCGCGCCAAAGTTTCGTCAGCCTTGAACTCGGCGCCGCTGCGGAAGTTCTCGGACACCCACACCACTTGCCCTGAAGTCTCGGACCGGACTGACACATTGCCCAAGGTCGTCACCGTGCCGGTCAACACCACCTTGTGGGATGCGGGGGTCGCTGTCGGCTCGATTACCGCGGCGGTGGGGGTGACGCGGACCTCGGCCAGTTCGGGATCCAGTTCGAGGAATTCACGGCTAGGTGCGCGGGCGAAGAAAATCGCCGCCAGGATCACCGCAACGATGATCGCCAGTTGGAGAATGCCGCGCCAGCGCTGCTGCTGCCCGGAATCCTGATTGTCGTCACCCGACTCCGCCATGTTCAAGCTCCCCCTCAGTCGCGTCCAGGGTCCAAGCGCGGGCCTCCCCACTCGCCCGAACCGATCGTTGCTGCATCAATGCGGGAATGCTAGCGCACTTTTGCGCAACAAGAAATCCGGCTAGGCCTCACTGGCCAGGATGGTGCGAACGCGCTGCCCTTCGGTCGCGTTGGCGAGCGGCGAAAGGCAGACCACTTCGCTGGATTCCAACTCGCCTTGCAGGTAAAGGGTCTCGCCGGTCCTGCGCAACACCGCCACGTCGCGAAACGAGAGGCGGCCGTCATCCGCCACGACATAGACCTTGCCGCCTTCCTGCAGCGCCGTGCGCGGCACGATGAAGACATCCTCGACCCAATTGCCAAAGATCTCCGCTTCAACGAACAGGCCGACGGTCAAGGGCGGCGAGGCGCCGGCGGGTTCGTAGGGCTTCGGCACCTGCGCAACCACGTTGACCATGCGGGTAAGCGGATCCAGTTCGCCTTCCGTGCGCACCACGTCGGCAACCCAGAAGTGTTCCGCTCCGGCGAACTCCGCGCGCAATCTTGCCTTGGGCGGCGGCTCATCGTTTTGCCGGTTCGCCAGGGAAAGCGGCAGGAACGCAAGATCGACATCGCGGATCGGCAGCCGCACTTCCGCGTAGTCGATGGAGTAGAGGGCAGCGATTGTTTCGCCACGGTTCACGAATTGGCCCACGTCCAGCCGTTCCGTGCGCACCCGGCCGTCATAGGGCGCCGTGATCTGAGTGCGGGCCAGGTCGCGTTCGGCCCGCTCCAAGCTGGCCTGGGCCGAGCGCAATGCCGCGCTCGCCACGGCAAGCTGATTGGACGCAGCATCGTGCGCCGACTCGCTGACGAATTGGGTCTTGGCCAATTCCTCGAGTCGGTCGAAGTCCTTTTCGGCGGTATCGAGGTCACTGCGCCTCGATGCCAGGCGCGCCCGCGCTTGTTCGAGAGCGACCCGGTAGTCGACGCTTTCGATTTCAACCAGAACGTCGTCCTTGGCAAAAAAGCCGCCGGAGACCATCGCCGGCGCCACGCTGACGACCCGCCCCGCCACCTCCGCAACCAAGTTGCTTTCGGTTTTGGGGATCACTTCGCCGTGCGCGCGAACCGTCATCTGCACCCACCGGGGCTGCACGGGCGTTGCCTGCACGACCGGAATGTCTGGCCGGCTCGGTTGCTTGACGGTCGTTGGGCCGGTGGCCACGATCAACGCGGCCACGCCGACGCCGACAGCGAGAACGAGCAGGGCGCCCAGATACTGCCTGATCACAAGTGGCCTCTCCGGTGGTCGGCCTAAAAGTTACTCGTTTGGCGTTCGGCGGTCCAGCCGGTAGGCAAGTGCGGCGGCGAAGCGGGGTTCCCCTAGGTCCAGCAGTTGCCAGTTGTCCTCGGGCTGGTGCGGGAATTGAAACCGGCCTGAGCGTTCGCCGCGCAGCATGGGCTCGGGCACCTCGAAGGTGGCTGGGTTGAGCGTGAAGCCGGTGCCCAAGCCCTTGATCAGCGCTTCCTTCAAAGTCCACAACCGATAGAAGAACGCCGCCTTGCGCTGCCCATCGGCCTGCGCCAGCAATCGGCGCTCGGCGGGGCCATAGACGCGTCTGCCAATGCCTTCGAAGTTGCGGCCGGGCTTGCGTTCCTCGACATCGATGCCGAGCTGCTCATGGGCCGCAATGGCGATTAGCCCGTGCCCGCCGCTGTGGCTGAGGTTGAAGCCTAGGGAGACGCGCTCGCCATTCACTTCGGCGACCGGCTTGCCGTGTTTGAGAGCGCTGAATGAAAGCCGTTCGTTGCGGCAGTCGAGCCGTTGGCAGAGGTTGACCCGCAGCGCTGCCCGGCATAGGACGAAGCGGCGCCGGGGCGGCTCGACCACGAATCGCCGCGCCCGCCGGGTCTCCTGGGCATCGAGCAGGGCGAAGGCGCGCGCCTCGCGGTTGGCGTGTGGCGACAGGTCCACGTGCAGGATGGTCACGCCGTCGGTTTCCTGCCACAGGCGCCACCATTGATCCTTGATTACCGTGCCCTCAGGCCTCTTCCAGGTCCAGGGGCCGGTAGTAGTCCTTGCCCTGGTTGGCGTAGTCCATCACCACCTTGCGGAAGGTCTCGCCGGCCGAACCCTCTTCCGTCAGCGTGAGATTCTGCCGAATGAAGTTGATGCTGTCGGGATTCAGCGATCGGGCCATCTCCCAGTACTGCTCCGCCTTGGCTTGCCAGCCGTGCGCCCGGAACAGGTTGGCCAGCCGAAATGCCGCATCGGCCTTGCGTTGATCGAAGCTGTGCTTGCGGATGTTTCCCGAGACCGTGGCGGTGGATTGGGCGAATCTGCTGCGCGCCCCATTTGCCACCCAGTCCTTCACGGCCTGCGCGTAAACATCGTTGCCGAAAACGAACTTCTCTTCACCGTCGCCGATCTCGTGGATTGCCGCGTAGGTGCCTTCATCAATGCGCACGATCCTGCCGGTCTCATCGATCCAGGCTGCGGAAGGCACGTTCACGAAATTGAACGCGCTGCTAATGACGTGATCTTCGTCCACGACCTGAACATAGGTGGGGTTCGCCGCGTCGAAAATCGGCCCGGCCACCGCTTCGCCGCCGGTATCTTGCGCGGCGCAAATGAGGACGAAGTCCGGATCGTTGATCTCTTCGTAAACACGCTGCCACACGGGCACGTCAAGCTGGCAGCCTCACCAGGATGACCAAGTCACGATCAGCGCCTTTTTTCCCTTGAGGTCGGCCGTTGCGACACGGTTGCCCTGCCGATCCGTCACTGCGAAGTCGGGCGCCATGGCATCGGCCATCATGGGCTCGCGCGTCGCCGGGACTTCGGCAAAGCTCCACACCCCAGCGGGCCGGTCGGCCACGTACGGCTGCCCAGTCAGATCGGCGAAGGCGGCTAGGTCAAACCACTGCCCGTCGTCCCTGCTGATCAGCAAGTCATCGTTCATCGGTATGCACAGGCCTTCACGGCAGGCGCCTTCCGGCTTCAACTCGAAACCGTTCACCCGGGGCAGGTCTTCCGGCCTGATGAGCAGGCCATCGCCATCGCCGGTTTCAGCCAGGGTGACTGCCCGTCCTTGGTGCAGCACCGTGGTGCTGCCCGGAGGATGAATCGGCGTCACTTCGTATGGGTGACGCAGTTCCGGATACGCCATCATGGTTTCAGCCATGCCATGCTCCTTTGGTCAGAATGCCAACGAGGCGACGCCTCAAGCTGACGAGTGGGTGGTCGCCGGGCGCAGCAGTTGATTCGTGTGACAACCTTGCCCCGCGATCAAGAAAACTAAACAGCTATCCTAGCCGAATGATTTTCAGATTACAGGGGCGGATCGCGACGCGGCGACGGTCACTTCGCGCAGGTAGGCGCCGATGCCGAGGCCCTGGTTCCATTGGTCAGGGTAGCCGAGCGACACTTCCTGGAAGGGCACGCCGTCGAGCCAGCGGGTGCCGCGGATGTGCAGATGCCCGTAAACCACGGCACAGGCGTTGAAGCGCCGGTGCCAGCCGTGCGTCAGCCGGGTGCCGCACCAAGGCGTGAAGCGCGGCACTCGGGGCAGCACCGCCAGCCGCTCCTCGAGCGGGTAGTGATTGATGAGCACCTTGGGCAGATCCTCGGGATAAGCGGCGAGCCGTGCCGCCGTCTCTTGGCAGCGCGCGGCGCACCAGGCCGGGCGGTCGGCGAAGGGGTCTGGGTGCAGCAGCGACTCATCGGCGGAGGCTGAATTGGCCTCCGTGGCCCATTGCACGACTTGATCGAACGGCACTTGGTCGGGCCGGAAGCTGTAGTCGTAAAGCAGGAACAGGGGTGCGATCAGCACTGGGCCGGCTTGGTGCTCCACGATTGGATAAGGGTCTTCCGGCGTCAGCACGCCGTGCCCGCGCGCCACTTCGACGAGGCGTTGGTAGAGGGCGACGCCGCGCAGCCCGTCGGGGTCTCGGGGCAGCGACCAGAGCTCGTGGTTGCCCGGTATCCAGACGATCTGCCGGAATTTGCCGGCTAGGCGGCGGAAGCAGCCTTCGAGCCGCTTGGGGCCGTCGCTGATGTCGCCGGCCAGGATCAGCCAATCGTTGGGGTGGGCGGGGAGGTCGTCCAAGGCTTCCCGGTTCCTCGGATGGGAAAGGTGGAGGTCGGAAATCGCCCACAATCGCATGGGGTTACCATAGATCAATTGGCAACCGCCCGCGACTATCCGAGTTTCGCGCAAGCGAAACTCGATCACGCCGCCGAAGGCGGCGCGTTGACAAGGCCCTTCCCGTGCCATTACATTGCGCGCCCGCTTTCCGAAGCGACCGCTTCCCGCCGAGGTGGTGAAATTGGTAGACACGCTAGCTTCAGGTGCTAGTGGGGGTAACCCCGTGGAGGTTCAAGTCCTCTCCTCGGCACCATTCCCTTGACGCCCCGCCCGCCTTCCCAGGCCGAATAAAATATATTTGATAATCGTTATCATTTAGTTTACGGTGCCGGGCCATCGAGTTTGGAAGGGACTTCCCCATGGTTCGCAAGGCTGGTTTCACGGCGTTGGCCGGCATGCTTCTTTTTGCTGGCGCGGCACTGCCGACGCAGGCGGATGACCCAGCCTTCATCGAGGAGGTGTTGATCGTTGGCGAGCGGGCGCAGGCCAACCGCATCGCCGGCAGCGCCCATCACATTGGCATCGAGGAGCTTCGGCGCCTCGGACATGCCGACATTCAGCGCGTCATTCGCCAAGTGCCGGGGGTATCCGTGCAGGTGGAGGACGGTTACGGGCTGCGGCCCAACATCAGCATCCGCGGGGTGGCCACCGAGCGCAGCGGGCGCATAACCCTCTTGGAAGACAACGTGCTGATCGCGCCGGCGCCCTATTCCGCGCCGAGCGCATACTATTTCCCCACCTTGGGCCGCATGGCGGCCATCGAAGTGCTCACCGGGCCGGCCGCCATCAGCCAGGGCCCCTACACCATCGGCGGTGCGCTGAACATGCTCTCGACCCCCATCCCGGACGAGGCGGCCGGGTACGCCATGCTCGAAGGCGCCGAAGACGCCACTTGGCGCCTGCACGGCCACTACGGCGCCCGCAATGCGGCCGGTTTCGGTTTTCTGGTGGAAACCCACCAATGGCGTTCGGATGGTTTCCAAGGCGTGGACCGGGGCGGCGACTCTGGCCTCGACCTAGAGGACTACACCCTCAAGCTGAGCTACGCGCCGGAGGGTTCCGACCACGCCTTGGCGCTGAAGATGCAGATTGCCGAGCAGGATTCGGAGCAGAGCTACCTCGGGCTCACGGACGCCGACTTTGCCCGCGACCCCTTCCGCCGCTATGGGTTGTCAAGCCTCGACAACATCGCCACGGAGCATGAGCAACTGATCGTCCGCTACCAGTGGACGCCCAGCGACTCGGTCGCGGCGTCCGTGATCTACTACGACAACGAGCACGAACGAAATTGGTTCAAGACCGAGGGCATCGACTTCGACGGCAGCGCCGACGCCCAATCGTTCTCCCGCACCAGTTGGTCAAACGTGGTGCAGGCCATCAATCTTGGCCAGCCCATTGGCGGCGTGGGCCCCGGCCAATTGCAGGCGATATTGCACGGCGCGCTCGACACGGCGCCGGGCAGCATCCAGATCCGCTCCAATGCGCGCACCTACTTCTCCCGCGGCGTGCAGGGCAGCCTCTCTTGGACCGCTGCCACGGGCGCGCTCAGCCACCGGATCAACATCGGCGCCCGCTACCACGAGGACGAGGAGGACCGCCTGCAGCGCAACAGCACCTACCACCAAAGCGGCGGACGCCTGCGCCTCGACGACCAGGGCCTGCTCGGCAACGCCGGCAATCGCCTGCAGGAGGCGCAGGCCCTGTCGCTGCATCTGGTCGATGAAATCCAGTGGGGCCGCTGGACCTTCACTCCAGGCCTGCGCTACGAGGACATCGACCAGCGCCGCACCCGCTGGGAGACCCGGGCCGGACGCACCGCCAACCCAGCCTCCCGGGCCGCCGACAACCTGCGCAGCAGCCGTCGCAACCAGACTCGAGTCTGGCTGCCGGGGGCTGGCGCCATCTACAGTCTCACCGACCGCCTGACCCTGTTCGGCGGTGTCCACAAAGGCTTCACGGCACCCACCAACGCGCCTGGCGTGGACGAGGAAACCGCCTTGAACTACGAGGCCGGCGCCCGCTTCAATGGCGAACGGCTCAGCGCCGAAGCCACTTGGTTCCTCAGCGACTACGACAACCTGCTCGGCGAATGCACGGCCTCCTCGGGCGCAGACTGCGAAATCGGCGACGCCTTCAATGGCGATGCGGCAACCGTCATTGGCCTGGAGTTGCGCTTAGCCGCGGACCTGCTGCCGGACGCTGCCGTGAGCCTCCCGTTGGAGTTGGCCTACACCCACATCAACGGCGAGTTCGATACCGACATTGCGGACACCGACTTCTTCGGCGACGTCCGCAAGGGCGACCCCATACCCTACATCCCGGACCACCAACTCAACCTGACCCTCGGCTTGCAGCAGACCCGCTGGGCGTTGTTCCTGTCCGCCAACTACATTGAAGGGGTCTGCACGAGGGCGGCTTGCGGCGCATTTGAGCGCACTGGCAGCACGCTGACCATCGACTTCGCGGGCAACTACCATCTAACCGACAGCCTCGACCTCTTTGCCCGGGTCGAGAACCTGACCCGCGAGCAGGAGATCGTTGGCCGCCAACCCTACGGTGCCCGGCCCAACAAGGACCGCACCGCATCGCTAGGCGTACGCATCGCGTTTTAGTCAGTCGTTGCGTTTGCCCGCCTGATCCGCGACGCTATAGCGCCCGCTGTGTTGGGATCCACCCTTGTCGAAAGGCCAGCAACCAGCCAAGGCTGCCAATGCTCCGCACGTGTTGGAGCCCGCCAAGAAACCCGTGGTCGGCGTGTTCCGAACGAGGGGGCGGGGTGCGTACATCGAAGCGCTGGGCGGCAGTGTGCGGGGCCGCGTGGCCTTAAGCGATGCATCGAGCTACGCCAAGGATGGTGACATTGTTCGCGCATCCATTACCGGTGCGGGTCCTCGCGGCCTCATCGGGCGTATCGAGCAGGTTATAGGCGGGGAAAGCGTCGCCGAGACGGCCACCGAAGCCGCCCTGGTGGCCTACGCCATTCCAGCGCGCTGGCCGCCAAGCGTGGACAGCGCTGCCAACGCGGCACCGCGCCAAGTCGTGACCGCGGACCATGCGGGGCGCATTGATATGCGGCGCTTGCCGCTAGTCACCATCGACGGTCCCTCGGCCCGCGACTTTGATGACGCGGTCTATGCCGAAGCCGGGGGCGGTGGTTGGCGGTTGGTCGTCGCCATCGCCGATGTGGCCCACTACGTCGCCCCCGGCAGCGCCCTTGATGCCGCCGCCCAGGAGCGCGGCACGTCGGTTTACTTCCCGGAACGGGTCATTCCCATGCTGCCCGAGACGCTGTCCAACGGCATCTGCTCGCTGCGCCCGAACGAGGATCGGCTGGCCTTGGTCTGCGACATGCAGGTGAGCCGCAAGGGCCGCATAGCCCGCTACGAATTCCATGAGGCGGTCATCCGCTCCCAGGCACGGCTCACCTACGGGGAGGTCGAGGCCTTTCGTTGCAGCGGCAATGGACAGCCGCGCGGGGTGGCTAAGTCATTGGGCGCTTTGTTCGATGCCTACGGGGCGCTGCGCCGAGCCCGCGAGGCGCGCGGCGCATTGGACTTCGACGCCCACGAAGGCACCCCGGAACTCCGGGGCGGCGAGGTGACCGCCATCAAGCCGGCGCGCCGGCTGGAATCCCATCGGCTGATCGAGGAAGCGATGATCGCCGCCAACATCTGCGCTGCCGAATTCCTCGAGGCCCAGGGCCGGGCGGGACTGCACCGCGTTCACGAGCCCCCGGATCCAACCAAGCTGGCCCCGCTCTCCCAAGCTTTCGCCAGCGTCGGCGCACCCCTGCCGGGTCAGCAGCAAATCAGCGCCAAGTCGTTGCAAGAGGCGCTAAGCGCCACTGGGCAACGCACTGACGGCTGGCTGTTCGCCTTGCTGACCCTGCAGTCGATGCAACGGGCGCACTACACGCCGGAGACCAAGGGCCACTTCGCTCTGGCCTTGGACCGATACGCCCACTTCACCTCGCCGATCCGCCGCTACCCGGACTTGACCGTGCATCGAGCCATCAAGGCGGTTCTGCATGGCCAGGCGGAGAGCGGGGATGCGCGCCAAGCGCTCGCCGGGGCGGGCACGGAGGCGTCACTCGCCGAGCGCCGCGCCGACGATGCCGCCCGCATGGTGGACGCTTGGCTCAAGTGCAGCTTTTTGGCGCCGCGAATCGGCGAGACCTTTGCCGCCACCGTCGCCGGCGTGACCGAGTTTGGCCTGTTCGCGGACCTCGACGGCTATTTCATCCAAGGCTTGCTGCACGTCTCCGCCCTCGGCGGCGACTACTTTCGCCACGCGCCCCCATTCCGGCTGGTGGGTGAAACCACGGGCGTAAGCTACGCGATCGGCGACGCCATCGAAGTGCGCCTAGCGGGCGCGCAGCCGGAACTTGGCCGTCTCGACCTTGAATTGCCGGAGTTTGGTTTCCGGCGCCGCGGGCACGCGGCGCCGCGGCGCCACGGCGGCAAGCGCAGGAGGCGCCGGTGAGCGAAGTCAGCGGGATTCACGCCGTCGAAGCGCTGTTGCGCAAGGCCCCGGAGCGGGTGCGGCTGTTGCTGCTGCAGCGCAATCGCCGCGATGCGCGCATCGAAACCCTGCTGGGCTTGGCCGCCGAGCACAGGGTGCGCCATGAGTTTGCGCCCCGGCAACGGCTTGACCGCCTTGGCGGAACCGCCCACCAGGGCGCGGTCGCGCTCTGCCACGAACTGCGGCTCACCACGGAAGCCGAGTTCGAGGACCAATTCGATGGCTGGCCATCGCCCAAGCTCTTTCTGGTTCTCGACGGCATCAACGACCCGCGCAACCTCGGCGCCTGCGTGCGCACCGCCGCGGCAGCCGGCGTTCACGCCATTCTCTGGCCCCGGCGCCGCAGCGCCCCCTTAAGCGCCGCCGCTCTGAAGGCCGCGGCGGGCAGTGCCGAGCAAGCCACCTTGGTCGAGGTAGCCAATCTCGTCCGTCGCTTGGAGTGGCTCAAACGCCTCGGCGTCTGGCTGATCGGCGCTGACGGCACCGCTTCGCGCCCTTGGACCGCTGCGGATCTCACTCGCAATGTCGCTATCGTGGTGGGCAGCGAGGGCCAGGGACTGCGCCAGCTCACCCGCAAGACCTGCGACGAGCTGGCCGCCATCCCGATGGCTGGCGAGGTTGGCAGCCTGAATGTCGCAGTCGCCACCGGCGTCATGCTGTTCGAGGCGGTTCGGCAGCGGACCTTGGCCGGTTGACATGTGCGTCGCAAGACCTAGAATGCCGCTCCCTGTCTAGCACTCCTTGCTTCACGCCGCCCCGGTGGGTGCGGCGGAGGCGAAACGACACCGGAAGGAGGCCTACAAGTGCGGCATTACGAAGTCGTGTTCCTGGTTCATCCCGATCAGAGCGATCAGGTGCCCGGAATGATCGAACGCTATCTCGGCCTCATCGAGCGCTGGGCCGGCAAAGTGCATCGGGTGGAGGACTGGGGGCGCAGGCAGCTCGCCTATCCCATCGCCAAGATTCACAAGGCCCACTACGTGATGATTAACATGGAGGTCAGCCAGGAAGCGTTGGCTGAACTTGAGAGCGCCTTCAAGTTCAACGATGCGGTGCTGCGCAACCTCATCATCCGGCGCAGGGGGCCAGTGACCGGCAACTCCAAGATCTATGAGGAGGAGTTGCGCGAGCAGGAGCGGGAACGGGAGCAGGAAGCGCGCCGCGCCGCCCCGGCCCCCCAGGCTGCGGATGGTGACGCCCAAGGCGACAACCCGGCCGATGAAGCCGAAGACGGTGCGGCGGAAGGCAGTGCCGAGGCCGACGAGACCACCGCGGCCGCGCAGGAGGCCGAAGCGGTCGAAACCACGGAGGAAGCCGAATGAGCCCGCGATTCCGGCACAAGAAGTTTGCTGCCAAGGCGGACCCCGCCCAACTGGACTACAAGGATCTCGACTTGCTGAAGCAGTTCCTCGGCGAAACCGGCAAGATCGTCCCCAGCCGCATTACCGGCACTAGCGCCAAGTTCCAGCGCCAGCTCGCCACCGAAATCAAGCGAGCGCGCTACTTGGCCTTGCTGCCCTACACCGACCAGCACAAGTGAGGGTGTTCCCTTGAACGTCATCCTCCTCGAACCCATCAACCGCCTTGGCGACCTCGGTGACGAGGTGACGGTCAAGCCGGGTTTCGCCAGAAACTACCTGCTGCCCCAAGGCAAGGCGGTGCGGGCCACCGCCGAGAATCGCGAGGTGTTCGAGCAGCGGCGAGCGGAGCTGCAGAAGCTCGCCGAAGCCCGTCTCGCCGAAGCGGGCGACCGTGGCAAGCAGTTGGCCGCAGCCAACGTCACCATCGTCGTCAAGGCCGGCGAGGAGGGCAAGCTGTACGGCTCGGTCGGCGCCCAGGAAATCGCCAATGCCCTTGCCGAGCAGGGCGTTGAGGTGCACAAGCGCGAAATCATCCTGTCGGAAGGCGCGTTTCGGGTCGTGGGCGACTACGAGGTCACGGTGCGCATCCATTCGGAGGTGTCAGTCTCCGTGCCCATCTCCGTGGTGGCTGAGTAAACCGCCCTGGGGTCGAGCCTGCCGTCTTCGGCTCACCTCAAGTAGGCCTCGATCACTTCCTCCGTCGGGCCGACCATCCGGCTTTCGCCGTTCTCAATCCAGACCACCCGGTCGCAAAGTTCGCGGATCGTCGGCAGGTTGTGGGAAACCAGCACCACCGTTCGATCCGACTTGATCAGTTCCTTGATGGCGGCGGTTGATTTCTCGCGAAACTCCTGGTCACCGACGCCGAGCACCTCGTCAATGAGCAGCAATTCCGGCGTGGTGTGGTAGGCCACGGAAAACCCGAGGCGCGCCCGCATGCCGGAGGAATAGGTGGCCAAGGGGTCGTCAATGCAGTCCTCAAGGCCGGCGAACCGCACGATTGCGTCGAGATTGCGCTTCGCCGCCATCCGATCCTCGCCGAGCAGCACGCTGCTGAGCAGGGCGTTCTCCCGCCCGGAGAGCTGCGGCAGGAATCCCACCTGCAGGGACAGCATTGAAATGCTCGAGTGGTTGCGTTCGATCTTTCCCCGGTCCGGCTCGATGATGCCGGCGAGCACCTTCAGCAGCGTGGTTTTGCCAGAGCCGTTGCGGCCCAGGATACCCACCGTCTCGCCGCTCATCACCTCAAAGCTCACGTCGGACAAGGCCCAATGCAGCGTGCCGGCGGAGCGCAGGGTGCGGCGGCGGCGGTAGCAGACGCCAGCCGAAGCCAAGCTGAGCAGAGGGCGGCGCCCCTTAGTAGGCGATCTTGGCATACCGTGATTCGTTGACCCGCATGATGGCGTAGCCAGCGCCGCCGATGCACAGGGCGCCGACGAGGACGCCGCTGAGGCGCCACCAATCGGCATGTTCGCCGGTCAGCAGAATCGCGCGCAGGCTGTCGATCAGCACGGCAGCCGGGTTGGCTTGGAACACCGCCTTGTAACTGGTGTTCAGCGTGTCGATGTCGTAGAAGATGCCGGATATGAAGAACAGCACGCGCAAACCGTTGTCGATGAGCACTTGCAGGTCGGGGAAAAACGGCGTCAGGGCCGCTGCCAAGTAGGCCGAGCCAAGAATGAATAGGCCGCCGATGGCCAGCACCGGGACCGCCTCCAGCCAAGCCAGCGAGGCCTCAAAGCCGTAGGCGACCAGAAAAATGAGCAGCATCAGCAGCGCAAACAGGAACTTGAAGGTGTTCTTGAGGAAGATCACGGTGGGGAACAGCGCCTTGGGCACGAAGGCCTGATTCAACAGCCCGCGGTTGGCGGTGATCGCCGCCGCGCCCTGGGCGATGGTTGCCTGGCCCCACAGCCACACCACTAGGCCGACCAGCAGAAAGGGTATGAACGCTTCCGGCCGGCGTCCGAGCAGCTTGCCGAAGACGAAGTAGAACACCAGCATGAAGAGGATGGGCTCGATCACCCACCACAGGAAGCCCAGGAAATTGCGCTGCGCCTCCGCCTTCAGTTCGGCGTAGGTCTTGTACAGCAGGATGTCCTTGGTGCGGCGGCTTGGGGTCATGGGTTCGCTTTGCGTTGCCTCGACGGCTTGTGGCGAATTTTACAACTGCAAGGACTGTCGTAACATGAAAGCACTGCAGCATAGAGTTTCCTTTGAGTTCCCATGCGCCTTGCTGATCTTGTCGCCCGATTGGGATGGTCCAGCCCCCAAGGCAGAAAACGCCTGCTCACCGTGCTCGCCATCTGGGCCGGCGCCCTTTTGCTGGCCTTTGCTTGGCCGGTTTCATCGCCGCCGCCGCCGACGGCGGCAGTTGAAATCCCGGGGCAGAGAGACATCGGCAGCTTACCGGCGGAAGACTTGGAGGGCTTTGTGCGGAGCACCCGCTGGGGGATCTCGTTCGAGGAAGCCGAGCGCCGGGCCGCGGCGGCTGCAGGCCTCGACCGGCTCAATCCCGAACTGCGTGAAATGGGCTTCGTCGGCCTGTTCGCCGTGCCGGGCCGCACTTCCATCCTGCTCATCCTGGAGGACGGCACCGTGCAGCGCTTCCACGTCGGCGACGCCTTGCCGGATGGCCGCGTGCTCGCGGAGGTGGCCGAAAACCGCCTGATCCTCACCGACGCCAGCCAACAGCCCTACGAACTGGTCCTGTTCCCCGAGATCGTCGACGTCGGTGCCGAAGCTACGTAGCCGAATGTTCTAGGTCGGCTCCGCCACGAACACCGGGATGGTTCTGGAGGTCTTGGCCCGATAGTCCTCGTAGGGCGGGAACGCGGCTGTGGCGAGCGCCCAGAGGCGTTGGCGCTCTTCGGCGTCCTGCACCTCGCGCGCCCGCATGGGAGTCACTTCGGTCTTGTCCCGGATTTCCACGTCCGCGTTGGCGCGCAGGTTGTACACCCACACCGGATTGTTCGGCGCCCCGCCTTGGGAGGCCACCAGCACATAGCTGTCCCCGTCCTTGACGCGCATCAGGGGCGTCTTGCGGATCGCGCCGGTCTGGTTGCCGCGGTGGGTGACGATGATCACCGGCATGCCCGTGTCCAGCAACTCCGTGCCCTGGGTGCCGCCGCTGCTTTCATACAGCTCCACCTGCTCGCGAACCCAGCGGACGGGGCTTGGCTTGTATTCGGTCATTGGATCTCCTCTTAGCGTTTCAGTTGCCCCGCCCTCATCCCCAATTGGGCATGACTTCGCGGGCGAAGCGGTCCAGTGAGTCCTCGATTTGCTCCGGGGCGTGAATCCCGGCCGGTATCAACATGAAGGCCTCATCGATGGGCACTGCCTTCGAGACCTTCTCGATTCGACGGTTGATGGTGTCCGGCGAACCCACCAGCAGTTGGGGCACGGGCTGGCCGAAGGGGATGGCCCAAGTCTTCCAGAACCACTCCATGTCCTCGAACAGGGCCTGGGCCTTGGCGTCGGTTTCGGCGCAGATCATGATCCCGCCCCAGCAGGCCTCCTTGCCCGGCTTGACCGCGTGGCCGTGGGCCTCGGCCTCCTTGCGCCATTCCGACCACAGTAGTTCGAGAAACTCCGTGTTGCTGGACATGATGATCGGCCGGCCCTTGTAGCGAGCCCAGAACTTGGCGGTGCGCAGGCTGGCGGAGAAGCCGCCGTATAGCGGGATGTCGTCCTGGAACGGCCGCGGGGCGATGCCGACTTCGCGCACCCGCATGTCGGCATCCACGCCCTGCCCGAAGCGGGCGTAAACCGGGTGCTCGTGGGGGTTGACGAAATCCGGCGGCGGGAAAGTCCAGAATTTGCCTTGATGGGAAAAGGTCTCGCTGGCCAGCGCCTTGACCACGATCTCGACAAATTCAGCGAAGTACTCGCGGTTCAGCGCGTCGTCCGCGGTGTCCTTGGTCCAAGGCCCCACCGCCTTGAGCTGCGGCTGCACCTTGAAGTTCTCCACCCATCGGGCTTGGTAGCCGCGCACCAGGCCGACGCCGAATCGACCTTCGAGCATGTGGTCCAAGGTGGCGATCTTCTCCGCCGTCGCCAGCGGGTTGTTGGCGGTGGAGACGAACCCGCAGGTGATGATCTTCATCTTGCGGGTGTGGCGCGCCAGCCAGCTCGCCATCAGGCAGGGATCGTTGGAGGCCTCGAAGCCCTCGATCTGCAGATGGTGCTCCGGATGGCCGAAGCCGAAGTAGCCGCGCTCCTCGGCGAAAGCGGCGTAACGGCCAAGCTCGTGAATCATGCGCTGGTAGAGCGCCGGATTGCGGCCCGCCATGCCGGCCTCCAGCTCCGGACGCCGGCCCACCGTGCAGTAAACGAACAGCCCGAATTTCACGACGCCGGGAGTCCGATGGCCACGGAATCGACCGCGTTGCTGCTCAGCCTGCGCCCGTCGGCACTTCGTTGAACGGAATGCCCTTGTCCAACCGCGGCTCCTGGGGCAGCCCCAGCACTCGCTCCGCGATGATGTTGGCCATGATCTCGTCGGTGCCGCCGGCGATGCGGAAGCCCGGTATGGCCATGAAGGTGGCTTGGAACAGCCCTGCTGCCGGGGAGTCCTCGTCGTCCCAGACGGCTCCGGACATCTCCATCAGGTCCATGGCGAAGGAGGCCATGTCCTGGGCCATGGGCGCCGCCACCAGCTTGCCGATGGAGTTCTCCGGCCCGGGTGTCTCCCCGCGCGACAGGGCGCTCAAGGAGCGGTAGCCGGTGTACTTCAGGCCGGAGCGCTTGCAGTGCCAGTCGGCCAGCTTGGCGCGCACGGCGGAATCCTCGATGGCGGGCTTGTCGTTGATGGTGACGGTCTGCGCCAGGTCCAGCAGGGCGCGGAAGTCGGAGCTCGCGCCGCCGCCGCCGATGGAGGCGCGCTCGTTCATCAGCGTGGTGATGGACACCTGCCAGCCTTGGCCGACCTCGCCCAAGCGCTGGCTGTCGGGGATGCGCACATCGGTGAAATAGACCTCGTTGAAGTTGGCGTCGCCGGACAACTGCTTAATGGGCTTGGTCTCGACGCCGGGGGATTTCATGTCCAAGAAGAAGTAGGACAAGCCCTTGTGCTTGGGCACGTTGGGGTCCGTGCGCACCACTAGGATGCCGTAATCCGAGTAGTGGGCGCCGGAGGTCCAGATCTTCTGGCCGTTGATCACCCATTCGTCGCCGTCCTTCTCCGCCTTGGTGCGCAGCGCGGCAAGGTCCGAGCCGCCAGCCGGCTCGCTGAACAACTGGCACCAGATCTCCTCGCCGCTGGCGAGCTTCGGCAGGTAGCGCTGCTTGTGCTCCTCCTTGCCCCAGGTCATCAGCGTGGGGGCGGCCATGCCCTGGCCGATGCTGAACACGCCGCCCGGCAAGCCCCCGTACTTGGCTTCCTCCTGGTTCCAGATCACCTGCTCGATGGCGGTGGCGCCCCGTCCGCCGTACTCCTTGGGCCAGCGGATGCAGGCCCAGCCGGCGTCATACTTGCGCTTTTGCCAGAGCTTGGACTGCTGCATGAGGTTCAAGTCCGCAAGCTCCGCCTCGGTGGGCACGTTGTCCTTCAGCCAAGCCCGGGCCTCCTCGCGAAAGGCCGCCTCAGCAGGGGTGTCGTTGAAATCCATTCCCGGTCTCCTTGTCCTTCCTTATCTCTCGCCGTGTTCTACCGCCGTCTCGTTCAGGCGGCGTTGGCCTGCTCCAGGGCGGTCACCAGCTTATCCTGCCACAAGCCCTCGCTGCCGATGTTCACCGACAGCAGCTTGGCCCGCCGATAGTGGAACTGGCAGTCGAACTCCCACGTGTAGCCCATGCCCCCGTGGGTCTGGATGTTCTCCTTGGAGGCGTAGTAATAGGCTTGAATGGCCGACACCCGCGCCGTCGCCGCTGCTAGCGGCAGTTCGGCGGCCCCGGTGTTGAGTGCCCAAGCGCCGTAGTAGCCGTTGGAGCGGGCCAGCGTGTTCTTGACGTAGGCCTCGGCCAGCTTGTGCTTGATGGCTTGGTAGGAGGCGATGGGGCGCCCGAAGGCGTAGCGGCCCATGGCGTATTCCTTGGCCATTTCCAGCGCCGCCTCGGCCCCGCCCACCTGCTCCCAGGCGAACAGCACCGCAGCCCGGTCGAAGAGCCTTTCGGTGTGCGCCCAGCCTTCGCCCGGATGGCCGAGCGGTTCGCAGGGCGCATCGGCGAACGTCAGGCGGGCGTGGCTGCGGGAGAAATCCAAGGTGCGCTGAGGCCGGATGCTAACCCCTTCCCCATCGAGTTCCACGAGTTGCAGGCTGGCCCCATCGCCGCCGTCGGCCTTGGCCACCACGATGGCGACGTCGGCGATGTCGCCATCGGGGACTGCGGCCTTGGAGCCGTTCAGCGCGCCGCCTTGGGCGGCGGTTTGCAGATTGGCGGGCGTCGCGCGGCTCGGCCCCTCGCTGATGGCGAAGGTGCCGATGGCCTCGCCGCTGGCGAGCTTGGGCAACCAGCGCTCCTTTTGCTCGGTGCTGCCCGCCAGCAGCAGGGCTTCGGTGGCGAGATAGACGGAGGAGGAAAACGGCGTTGGCGCCACGGCGCGGCCGAGCTCTTCGGCGATGACCGCAAGCTCCAGGTAGGAAAGGCCCAAGCCCCCGAACTCCTCGGGGATGGTGGTTGCCGTCCAGCCCATCTCGGCGATCTTTTGCCAGAGCTCCAAATCGGCGGACTGCTCGCCGTCCAGCACGGCCCGCACCTTGCTCATCGGGCAGTGCTCGGCCAAGAAGCCGTGCGCCTGCTCGCGCAACAAATTCTGTTCGTCAGAGAACTCGAAGTTCATGAACCTCCCCCTGGTATTCTCGTTGGATTGATTTTTGGTATAGCGCCGTACGCTACTCCGCGCTCGGCGTCCCGTCCGTTGTGGCGACTTCCTGGCGGCTGTTTTCCATGTTGAAGATCTCGTTGGCGTCAAGGCCGCCGTCGCCATTGGTGTCCACGGCGGCGAAGCCCTGAACGAGCCGCTTCTTGATGTACCCCGGCAATTCGCTCCAAGCCAGCTTGCCGTCCATGTTGCGGTCCATGAAACCGACCATTTGGAAGGTTTCGTGCAGCTCCTCGTTGTGGATGGGATTGGCCGTGGACTCCTCGGCCCAAGTGAACTGCACGGCGCCGTAGAGCATTTCATCCCAGGATTGCAGGCCCCAGGGCACCTCGCGGCTGGGATCCGGATTGCCGGGGTTGCGGGCCGAGTTGTCGTACACCGTGCGGTGCACCAGCCTGCTGCCGGCGGGCATGGCCACGGGTTCGGCGAACTCGTAGGTGCGCTGCCAGTTGAAGTCGTAGTTGGGCACCGAGAGCAGCATTTCGCTGCTGCCGTCGGGGCGCTGCAGCTCGAAGTGGGAGGCGATGCCCCGGTAGTGGGAGTGCGGCACCAGTGAATACGCCACGGCGTCGCGGTCGAAGGTCAGGTAGGCCTCCTCCTGGTAGCGGGGGTCGTTGGCCGGCACTCGAATGGTGGGATCGACCACCACGGTTTGACGCAGGTAGTTGGCGGGCGGCTCGTCGGCGAAGTAGAGGCCGAGCTTGCTCTCGTCCACCACTGCCTTGCCATAGGGCGTGTAGTGCATCTGGAACTGGTAGTAGCCGCCGCCCTCAACCCGGATGCCGGTGCCTTCCGGCATGTGCGACCCCTCGTTGCCCGGCGCGTAGCCGCCGATGTACTGCTCGAAGTCCAAGCCGCGGTCCGACTCGGCTATCTCCGACTGCGTGGATCCAAACAGAACGTGATGCACGACGTTGCGGTCGCCGGGCAGGATGTCGGTGGCGACGATCCACACGGGCGTATCGAGCGGGTTCTTCACCACCGGGAACTGGTAGTCCACCACCCCACTGGCCGGCACTTCATAGGCGGGGATGTCGATGATGAGGTCCGGCTCACCCAAGGGCCACTCGGCGGCCTTGTTTTCAGCCAGCGCCAAGGGGTCGTCCCCTTCGCCCCGCGGTGCCCCGGCCTCGGCCCAATGCACCAGTGTCTGGGCCTCTTCAACGGTGAGCCCGCGGCCGTTCTTGAAGGTGCCGATGTGCGGGTCCGCATGCCACGGCGGCATGCGCTTGGTGCGCACCACCTCGCGGATCATCGGCGCGAAGCCGCGCACCATGTTGTAGCCGGACATGGCCCAAGGCCCGATGCCGCCCTCCTGATGGCAGGCCACGCAGTTCTGCTGCAGGATCGGCGCCACATCGGCGGTGTAGCTGATCGGTGCCTGCTGCGGCGTCCGGGCCGGGAAGTTGATGAGGCAGCCGATGGCGTCGCGTTCCGCCACCTTGATGGCCTGGCCTTCGCCGGCAATCAGCGCCTCGATGGCGTCGGCGGCGTAGTGCTCGCTGGCCTCGGCGCGCTGGCGCTCATAGTCGTTGATGCGGTCGTTGAGCGGTCCCCGGTAGGCGACCCGCCACGTCTTGGGGTCGATCACCAGCACTTCGGCGGTGCGCACCAGTCCAAGGGACTCGCCGATCAGTTGCGTTTCGTCGTCCAGAATGGGGATGTCGATGTCCCATTCGGCGGCTTCCTTTTGCATGGCAGCGCGGTCGTCCTGCAGGTTGGCGTTGAGCAGGTAGAACTCAACACCCTGCTCCCCGTAGCGGTCGCGCAGCGCCTTGTAGTCGTTCAGCGCGTTGCGCACGATCGGGCAGCCATTGCCCTGCACCATGATGACCACCGCCGGGGCGTCCCGGTAGTAGTAAAGCTCGTGGGCCGCGCCCTGATGGTCGAGCAGAACAAAGTTGTCGACACGGGCGGCTTGCGCCTGCCCGGCAACGAGGGCCAAGGCCAAGGGCAGCGCCAGTGAGAGACTGTGCAGGCGGTACGGCATGGGGAAATACTCCGCGTCGGAATGGGGTAGAAAGGCAATCACGAACTATACAACGCGCTGTTGAGTGAATCCAATCGGAATGCTGGCTGGCGCTTCTGTGCGAATTCCGGCCGCATTCAGTCCCGCCGCGGTTAGCTACCCGCCCATTGCTTGAGTGCCGCCTCACCCAACCGAGCATCCTTCGCCCGCCACAACGCCTCAACGAACGCCCCAACCCTGGCCCGCTGCACGGCAGGGTCAGGGTCGCGCAATTCATCGCCTAAGCGGTGCGCGTCCACGCGCATCCGGGCGCGGGGGCACTTCCCCTGCAGGAATTCCCAGAAGCCCGGCGGGGCGCCGGGATAGTGAATGGTCACATCGACCAGCGTGTCGAGTTCGTCCGCAAGGCCGCCAAGGACGGCGCTTAAGCCCCCGATCTTGGGGTTCAGCAGGTGTTGGAAGCGGCTGTTTCGGGCGTCTCGCTTGGCGGGCGTGAAGCGGGTGCCCTCCAGGAAGCTGAGCACGGCGGTGGGATGGTTGCGGAACACGGCGCAGGCGGCAGTGATGGCGTCCCGGTCCTTGCCGGCGGCTGTTTGGCCGTTGCCGTCCCCGGTTTGGCGGGCGCGGCGGACGTAGGGAAAGCCGAGCAGCTTCATCGCCAAGCCCGCCAGCGGCAGCCAGATGAGTTCGCGCTTGGTGAAGAACTTCAGCGGCGGCAGCATCGGGCGCAGGGCCGATTGCAGCAGTATGATGTCGGTCCAGGTCTGATGGTTGCTGACCACCATGTACCAGCGGTCGCGGCGGAGCGGCTCGGACGGCCACTGCACCTCGATGTCGATCAACCTCAAGGTCTTGATGAGACCGTTGTTGGCGCTCACCCACAAGTCGATGATGAGGTCCATGCGCTGGGTCATGGCGCTGCGCCAAGCGCCGGTTAGAGGCAGCCGCAGCACGGCCATCGGATAGAGCAGGGCGCACACCGCCGCCGTGTTGAGGGTAATGTACGCCGCTGAAAGGGAACCCTTGAGCCAAGCCATTGGGCACACATAGCACAGGGGGATGGATGGTGCCAGCGAACTTGCAGCCCCTTGGGGCTGCAAGTTCGATTGGAGTTTCGCTGTCGCGAAACTCCGCGAACGTGGAAGGGGCCGGCTGTAAAATGGTGGTCGCTTGTCGGCACGGGACTTGAGAGACGGAAATGGACGCGCAGGCCCCCGAAAAATGGATGCCCCTCACAGGTATGCCGGAGGGGGCGGAAGGCTGGGCAACGCCCGGCTTTGCCGACCTTGAGGCGGAGTGGGCCGACTGCCAGCGACAACTGAAGGCTGGCTCCCCGGAGTCGCGCTTTTTGGACGGGTGGCTTCGGGAGCGGGTGCGCGCCTTCGCCTTGGAGACCGGGCAGATCGAGGGCTTGTACACGCTGCGGCGTGGCGTGACTGAGCAGCTCATCGCGGAGGGCTTCGCGGGTGCCGTCGGGTCACACACTCTTGAGGGGCTTGAGGACCAAACCCTGCGCGGGCTGCTGGAGGATCAGGAGGCCGCCTACGACATGATGTTCGATGACGTTGCCAGCGGTCG
Source organism: Gammaproteobacteria bacterium (assembly GCA_009843635.1). Classification (GTDB taxonomy): domain Bacteria; phylum Pseudomonadota; class Gammaproteobacteria; order Pseudomonadales; family Azotimanducaceae; genus Azophilus. Next base: position 95,889 of record VYDB01000078.1, on the reverse strand, counting down.
CCCCCTTTCCACCTACATGATCAAGAGCTGGCACGCTGTGCTGACCCAACATCAGGACACCGTCGCGGGCATCGATCCCCAAGGTCGGCGCGTTCAAGTGCCGTTTCGCGGCAAAGGCCAGTGGAAGGTGAGGCCCAACAATCCCCGCCGACAAGACGGCGTGGTGTACGAGTACTGCCCGCCGGAGCAGGTGGTGCCGGAGATGCGCCGGTTCATCGATCTGTACAACGACGACATTCGCCACCGGAACTACCCGGTCAACGCCGAAGCGGCTTGGCTGCACCATCGGTTCGTCCTCACTCACCCGTTCCAGGACGGCAACGGGCGGGTCTCCCGGCTGCTCATGGCCTGGGCCTACGTCAAGCGCGGCCTGCCGCCGCCAGTGGTGAGCACCGAAAGCAAGTTTGTGTATATCATCGCCCTTGAGGTGGCCGACGAGGGTAATCTGAAGGTGTTTTCCGACTTCATTGGCAGCTGGTCAATGGAAGGCCTGTTCGGGGGAATCTTGGTTGCTCAGAGAGCCTTGGCGGGCAACCTAAACCGTCCGAACGGCAATGGCGGCCGCACGGTTGGTGACCAATATCTTCCACCCGTATCGGTCGATTGAGGCCGCAGCCCCCAACTCGGCCCTTAGCCTTCATCAAGCCAGTGGTGCCAGCGCTCTTCATGTTGCTGCTGGCCATGGCGCTCGGCGGCTGCGCAAACCTCGGCTACTACGCCCAAGCGGTGGGCGGGCATTGGGGGGTGCTGCGGGCATCGCAGCCGGTCGATGCGCTGTTGGCGGATCCGGCGACCCCCGCATCGCTCAAGGCCCGGCTGCGGCGAGCCGGGGAGATTCTTCGCTTCGCCGAGTCGGAAATGGGCTTGGACCCCGGCGCCAGCTACCGGCGCTTCGCCGACCTCGAGCGCAGCCATGTGCTGTGGAACGTCTTCGCCGCCCCGCCGTTCTCCTTGGAGGCTCGCCAATGGTGCCATCCGTTCGCTGGTTGCACCCCCTATCGCGGCTACTTCTCCCAAGATGCCGCCCGCCGCGCCGCCCACCGCTTGGCCGACCAGGGCTTGGAGACCTTCGTTGGCGGGGTCGCCGCCTACTCCACGCTCGGCTGGTTCGACGATCCGCTGCTCAGCACCTTCATCGACTGGCCGGAGGCGGAGCTGGCCGAACTGCTGATCCATGAGACGGCGCACCGGCGGCTCTGGGTGGCCAATGACGTGCCGCTGAACGAGGCCTTTGCCAGCTTTGTGGGCGAAGAGGGCGCCCGCCAATGGTTTACCCTTCAGGGCCGGTCCGATGAGTTCGCGGCGCACCGCCAGCAGCAAGCGGAGTGGCGCAGACTGATTGGGCTGCTCATGCGCGCCAAGGCTGGCCTCACAGCGCTCTACGACCAAAACGGCACGATGGGCCTTGGGCCTGCCAAGGCAAGGTTGCTGGATGCCATGCGCTCCTGCTATCAGGTCAATCGCCCCCGGCTCGGCGGCGGACGCTACGACCGGGTGATGGAGCGGGTGAACAACGCCTACCTGGCCTCGCTGGCCACCTACCGGCACTGGCAGCCGGCCTTCGCCGCCCTGCATCGGCGGCATCCGGACTGGGCCGGTTTTTTCGCCGCCGTGGACGAGTTGGCGCAGCTTGAAGCGGCTGCGCGCGAGGCGGCGTTTACGGCGCTACGCAACCAGCAGGTAGCAGAGGCTGGCGATGACCACCGCGCCGATGAGGTTCAGTGCAAAGCCCTCGCGGGCCATGACTTCAACGGGGATTCGGCCGGTGCCGAACATGATGACGTTGGGCGCCGTGGCCACCGGCAGCATGAAGGCGCAGGAGGCGCTCATGGCGGCGGGGATCATCAAGAGTCGGGGGTCCATGCCCGCGCCGAGCGCCGCGGCAGCGAGGATGGGCATCAGCAGCGTGGTGGTGGCGGTGTTGCTCGTGGTCTCGGTCAGGAAGGTGACCGACAGGCAGATCACCCCCATCACCGCCAGCACGTGCCAGGCGGAGATGCCGCCCAGGAGGTTGCCGATGGCTTCGCTCAAGCCCGATGAGGCGAAGGCGCTGGCAATGGTGAGGCCGGCGCCGAACAGGATCAGCATGCCCCAAGGAATCTTGGTGGCCGTCTCCCAGTCGAGCAGCCGTCCGCCCTTGCCGTTGGGCACCAGGAACATGGCGATGACCGCCAGAAAGGCGACCATGGCATCGTTGGAGTAGGGTGCGCCGAACCACTCGGTCCAGCCGCCGAAGGGTTCCTTGCGGGTGATCCAGGCCAAGGCGGTGGCGCCGAACACGATCACCACCCGCACCTCCCCGGTGCTCCAGGGGCCGGGGGCGGGCAGGCTGATCTCGCCTTTGTAGGAAACCCGCCGGGTCAGCCACAGGCCGACCAAGGGCACCATCACCGCCACCACCGGCAGGCCGAAGGACATCCATTCCAGGAAGCTGAACTCGGTGCCCATGAAGTCGCTGTACACGCCCATGAAGACGACGTTCGGGGGCGTGCCGATGGGCGTGCCCATGCCGCCGACGCTGGCGGCGTAAGCGATGCCGAGCAGCAATGGCCGGGCCAGCTTCGGATCATCTGACTTCTCCACCACCGCCAGCGCCACCGGCAGCAGCATCAGGGTGGTGGCGGTATTGGAGATCCACATGCTCATCAGCGCCGAAGCGGCCATGAAGCCGAACACCAGCCTTCGGCTGCTGCCGCCGCCGAAGGCCCGCACCAAGCCGAGGGCCATGCGCCGGTGGGCGCCGCTCTTCTCCAGCGCAGTGGCCAGGATGAAGCCGCCGAGCAGCAGCAGCACCACCGGATGGCCGTAGGCGGCGCCGACCTCGGCGGCGGTCAGCACGCCGGTCAGCGGCAGTATGGCCAAGGGAGCCAGGGAGGTGGCGGGAATCGGGATGGGCTCGAACACCCACCAGACCACGCACAGCGCCGTGACGCCCAGCGTGATGGCGGCGGGCGCATCGAAGCCCGCCTGCAACATGAATAATCCGGCGAGAACTGCAAGAATGGGGCCTGCCGGTCCGGCAAACTTCTTGAGGGGCGGCGACATTGCTTCGAGATTGCCGCAGCCTGCGGCGCTTTGCAACTCGGTCCGGGGGACTTGGCGGATCGCATGCTGGATGAAGGGGAAGGGGCCCTTGGGTGACAGTTTCTACTGGTACGATCTGGAGACCTCCGGCACCGATCCGCGCTGGGACCGCATCCTGCAGTTCGCCGGGTTGCGGACCGGCCCGGACCTCGAACCAATGGGGGATGAATTCGTCACCTACGTTCACTTGCCCGACGATGTGCTGCCGGATCCGGATGCAGCCCTGGTCACCGGCATCACGCCGCAGCGCACCCGGCAGGAGGGCCTTTCCGAGTGGCGTGCCCTGGCCAAGATCAACGCCCTGTTTTCGGTGCCGGGCACCTGCGTGGCGGGGTACAACAACCTGCGTTTCGATGACGAGTTCATTCGTCACGGCCTCTACCGCAACCTGATGGACCCCTACGCCCGGGAGTGGCAGGGCGGCAACTCACGCTGGGATCTCATGGATTTGGTCCGGGCGGCAGGCGCACTGCGTCCCGAAGGCATCGAATGGCCCCGGGACGACAACGGCCTGCCGGTGTACAGCCTGTCGGCCTTGACCGACGCCAACGGCTTGGAGCACGGGCAGGCCCATGACGCCCTGTCCGACGTGACCGCCACGGTGGCGTTGGCGCGCCTGCTCAAAGAACGGCAACCAAGGCTCTTCGCCTACTTTCTGGGCTTGCGGTTCAAGCGCCTGGCAGGAGACCTGCTGCTGCCCCTGGGTGGCGAGGCGCTGGCGCATGTCTCCGGCAAGTACCCGCGCCGACGCTACGGCTTTGCGCCGGTGGTTGCGGTCTGCCGGCATCCCGCCAACGGCAACTCCGTCATCGTTGCCGACTTGGGCGAGGATATCGAAGCGCTGATCGAGTGGGATGCGGACCAAATCCGCGAAGCGCTGTTTGGCGCCGAGGTGGCCGTTCGGCCGCCGCTCAAGGAAATCCGACTGAACAAGTGCCCTTTCATCGCGCCCCTGTCAGTGGTCAGGCCAGCCGATGCGGAGCGCTTGGGCTACGATGCCGATCTGGTGGCCGAGCGGCTTCGGCGGCTGCGAGGGGCGGGCGTGGAACGGAAGATTGAGGACGTGTACCGCCAGGAGCAGCCGGTGGCGGCGGCGGATGTGGAGGCGGCGCTCTACGATGGCTTTCTGGGCGACGATGATCGCAACCGTTGCCTGAGTTTCAATCAAGCCTTGGCCGAGGGCCGCTGGCTTGACCTGGACTACGACGACCCGCGCCTGCCGGAACTGGCCAAGCGTGTGAAGGCCCGTAGCTTCCCGGAACGCCTGACCGATGCCGAGCAGGCGCGGTGGCGAGACTGGGTGGTCGCCAAGCTCCAGGCGGACCAAGCCCGGTGGCGCACCATGGCCCAGGTGGAGGCGCGGCTGGACGAATTGCGGAAGCAGGGGGCGGACGGTGACGGGGTTTTGCGGGCGATTCGCGCCCACCTCGACGGGCTGAGGGAGCCGCTGATCAAGTCCCGTTCGCTCAGCGCCTCACTGGTTGAGGACTGAGAAGATGTTGCGGTGGGGTGATGGTGGTCCGCAAAACGGCGAATTTGCGTCGCTGGGCGTCGTGAGACGCCCTCCGGGAGGGCCTGGCGACCGCGCTGGCCGCGTTGCGGCTCATTGTGTGGGGCCTGCCACACGGCTTCGCCGCGCCTTGCCATCACGCCCGCCAGGCTCCTCTGAGCTTCCGGGACTTGATCAGCGGCTCCCTAGGGGCGATCTTGGCTGCTGAGGCGGTTCAATTCGATGGCGTGGCCAAGGCCTTCGCCGGCGTTCCGGTGCTCGATGGCGTCAATCTGAGCTTCCCGGCGGGCTTGACCACCGCCGTGGTCGGTGAGAGCGGCAGCGGCAAGACCACCCTGCTGCAGCTCATCAACGGCGTGTTGCAACCGGATGCTGGGCAGGTCAGGGTGTTCGGTGAAGCCGTCCCCCGCCAAGCGGTCGAGCCCTTCCGCCGCCGCATCGGTTATGCGGTGCAGGGCGCTGGGCTGTTTCCGCATCTCACCAACCGGCAAAACGTGGTGCTGCTGGCCCAGCTCGAAGGCTGGACGCAGGATGCCATCGAGGCGCGCTATGCGGAACTGCTTGAGGAAATGGACCTGCCGGAGGAGGTTTCCCGGCGCTATCCGCATCAGTTGTCGGGTGGGCAGCAACAGCGGGTGGGCCTGTGCCGGGCCTTGATGCTGAAGCCCGGCCTGCTGTTGCTCGACGAACCCTTTTCGGCGGTCGATCCCATCACTCGGGTCGGCATTTACGAACGCTTTGAGTTCGTTCAACGCCACGAGGGCGTCAGCACCGTGCTGGTCACCCACGACATGCGCGAAGCGGTGCACCTTGGCGACCGCCTGGTCATCCTCAGGGCTGGCCAAGTGGTCCGTTCGGGCACCACCGACGAGGTGGTCAACGCGCCCGGCGACTCTTACGTCGAACAACTGGTGAACCAACAGTTATGACCGCGCGAATTGGACTCGCGTTGGCGTTGCTGCTGGCCGTGTCCGCTGGCGCGGACGTTGGCCATGCCGCCGAACCCATTCGCATTGCCAGCAAGAACAGCAACGAGTCCTACCTGCTGTCGGAAATCGCCGCGCAGTTGCTCGAGTCGAAGGGCTTCGCGGTGGAGCGCCGCTTTGGCCTCGGCGGCACGCTGATCGCCTTTGACGCCCTCGTGGCCGGGGAGATTGACCTCTACATGGAGTACACTGGCACCCTCAGCCAAGCGATATTGAAGCTCGGCCACGACGCCTCCCGCGAAGCCATGAACCAACGGCTCAAGGGCGACGGCCTGCGCCTGCTGGGGCCGTTCGGCTTCAACAACACCTACGCCATCGCCGTGCGGCGCGAGCAGGCGCAAGCGCTCGGCTTGGCCCGGATCGGCGACCTGGCTGGCCAACCCGCCTTGAAGTTGGTTTTCAGCCACGAATTCCTCGAACGGGAGGACGGCTGGCCCGGGCTTAAGCGAGCCTATGGGCTGCCATTTGGCGCGACGGGCATCGAACACGCCCTGGCCTACCAAGCCATCGCGGAGGGCTCGCTGGACGTCACCGACGCCTACTCCACCGACGGGGAGCTGTTGCGCTACGACCTAGTGCTGCTGGAGGATGACCGACGCTTCTTTCCCCGGTACTTGGCGGCGCCCTTGGTGCGGGTCGATGTCGGCGCGCAGGTCATTGAAGTGCTGGAAACCTTGGGCGGCAGCTTGGACGATGCGGCGGCGCAGGCACTCAACGCCGCAGTGGTGGTGGATGGCTTAAGCTTCGCTGACGTGGCGGCGGGCTTCCTGGCCGAGCGCGGCGTTGCCGCCGAATCGGCCGCCGGGGCGGGCGGCGATGATCTTTGGCGCAGCTTGGCCGCCAATACGGCGCAGCACTTGAAATTGACCTTGACGGCGCTGGGCGCGGCAGTGGCTGTGGGCCTCCTGCTTAGCCTGCTGATCTTTCGCCGGGCGGTGGCGGCGCGTTTGGTGGTCTATCTGTGCGGCCTCCTGCAGACCGTGCCGAGCATCGCCTTGTTGGCGCTGATGATCCCGTTGTTCGGCATCGGCGCTGCCCCGGCGGTGGTGGCTTTGTTCCTCTATTCCCTGCTGCCGGTGGTGCGCAACACCGTCACTGCGTTGACCACCATCGATCCCACCCTGTTGCGCGTCGCGGACGCCATGGGCCTGTCCCGGCGCCAGCAGATTCGCCACGTGTATCTGCCGCTGTCGATGCCGAGCGTGCTGGCCGGCATCCGCACCGCGGCGGTGATCAACATCGGCACCGCCACCTTGGCGGCCTTCATCGGCGCGGGTGGCTTAGGCGACCCGATCGTCACCGGTCTGGCGCTGAACGACGTCTCGTTCATTCTGCAGGGCGCCGTGCCAGCGGCGCTGCTGGCGATCGCCACTGAACTCGCTTTCGAGGGCGTGGAGCGCGTCGCGGTGCCCGGCCATTTGCGAGCGAGGTAACTAGGCAGAATCAACTCAGCAGATCGAGCAAGGCTTGTTGGCGGGTGCCGTCAAGGCGCCGGAAGACCTTGATCAACGACTGCTCGCTGTCATTGAGCGTGCTGCGGAAGATGGCTTCGATGTGCGGATGCAGCGGAGGCTCGACTTCCTGCTCCGTGGAACTGCGCGGCAACACGCCGAATGACTGTTCCAGCCGCGCTACAATCTCTGAATTCATGCTGCGCCGGTAGTGGGCCGCGGCTTCGGCCACCTGATCGCGCATGGCCGCAGGCAGCCGCACGACGAATTTGTACGGTCGTTCTGTCATGACGTTGTTTTGATACTGCTTTTTGGGGGAAGGCAGGATGCCAAGTCCGCATTACTGCTTGAGGGCGCCTAATGTACTCGTTAGCGCTTCGAGGAACAAATGAGTGCGATCCGATTGGACCGTGTGCGCAAGGGCTTTGGTGACGGCACCCGCTATCGGCGGGTGATTGACGAATTCAGTCTTGAGGTGGCCGCTGGCGAGTCGGTGGCCTTGTGCGGACCCAGCGGTTCCGGTAAGTCCACGCTGCTCAACCTGATGGCCGGCTTGCTGCCGGTGGACGCCGGCACGCTCACTCTGCGCCACGATGGCCGCAGCTTTGAGTTGAGCCGGCTCGGCGAATCCGAGCGAACCGCGTTGCGCCGCCGCGCCGTCGGCTATGTGTTCCAATTCTTCAATCTGGTGCCAACCCTCACCGTGCTTGAGAACGTCGCCTTGCCATTGGCGTTGAACAGACTCGACCAGCACCTGCCCGAAGCGCAGCAGCGGCTTGCGGCCTTGGGGCTGGGCGATCGGCTCGACGCCTATCCGGAAACTCTCTCCGGCGGCGAGCAGCAGCGGGTGGCCATCGCCCGAGCGCTGGCCCATGAACCGGCCATCGTGCTGGCCGATGAGCCGACCGGCAATCTTGACGCCCGCCACAGCGAGCAGGTGGCGGATGCCCTCTTCGCCGAAGCCCAGCGCCTCGGCAGCGCCTTGGTCGTCGCCACCCACAGCGCCGCCGTGGCCGAACGGGCGGGCCGCATCGTGGGGTTGACTCAGTGAAGCTGCTGCTGCGCAGCTTCGTCCGGTTTTTTGCGCGAACGCCTTGGGCCACCTTGACCGCCGGGCTGGGCATCGCCTTGGGTGTGGCCTCGACGGTGGCCACCCACCTGCTGGGGCTGGCGGTTAGCGACCAGCTCGGCGCCCGCACCGCGCCGCACCTGCGCGGCGTCACCCACGTCGCCGAGCGGGTGGACGCCACCATGGCCGACTACTTCGACCTGCGCCGCCAATGGCGCCGGGGCGAGCTGCCCCAAGTGGAATGGATCACGCCCGTCGTTCAGGGCCAACTGGTTGCAGCGGGGCGGCGCTACCAGGTCGTCGGCGCGGACGGGTTTCGGTTGGCGGCGCCGGGTTCAAGCGCGTCGGCAAGGCGCAATTCGATCCGGGCCGATGCCAGTTTGGAACTGGCGCCAAAGGCCGTCCTGCAGCTCGCGGGTGAGCGTTGGACGGTGGCGGAAGTGGTGGATGCAGGCCATGAGAACGCCGTGTTTGCGGACATCGGTGACGCCTTGGCGCTATTGGATCGTCCAGCGGATCACTTGGACTATGTCGCCCTGTCGCTCAAGGCGCCTTTCAAGGGTGTGCGCGATGCGTTGGAGAGGCTGTTTCCGGGGCTTGCCGCCGGACTCCCGGCGGACGTCGAGCACTTGGCCGGTTGGACGGTTCGCCCAGTGGCGTCCGTTCGTCCCGAGCAACAGTTCGGCAACGCCGTCCTGTTCACGCGCGGCGCATTGGGGCTGCTCGCCTTGGTGGTGGCTTGGTTCATCATCTATCTGATTTGCGTGCTATCGCTGCGCCGCCAACAATTGCTGATGACCCGGCTCTCGGCCTTGGGCGTCAGTCGGCGGGAACTCGCTGCCGGCTTCCTTGGCGCCATCGGCGTACTGGCTGGGGTGGCGACCTTGGTTGGCATCGCTGGCGGCCATGGATTGGCGGCGCTGCTCCTGCGCCTATCGATGGCGGGCATCGCCGCGCCGCCGGTGATGGAAATGTCGGCGGTCGTTCTCATCAAGGCCCTTTTCTCCGGATTTGCCGTCGCCTTGGTGGGTGCCGGGGTGGCCTTCATTCGCCGCGCACCGGGTTTTCTGCAACCGCCAGCGGGCAGGAAGGGCGTGCGTTGGGGTGGCGCGGTCGTTGCGCTGGCACTGATCGCCGCTGGCGTGACCCTTGAGGAAACAGGCCTCTATGGCGGCTTCCTGGCCGTGCTGGCGGGGAGCTTGATCGCCACGGCCTGGGTTGGCCCGCTGCTGCGGTGGCTGCGGGACGCCTTTGAAGCGCGGCGAACCGGAGTTGGATACCGGCATGGCAGTTCAGACGGGACCGCCGCAACGACTCGCAACGGGTTGCTGTTTCGGCTGGCGATGCGCGAGGCTACTTGGCACGAAGCCGACTTGGGCGTGGCTTTGGGGGCATTGATCCTGGCGGTCGGCGCGAGCGTTGGCATTGGGCTGATGGTGGGCAGCTTCGAGCGGGATTTCATGCGCATGCTGGACCAACGCCTGGCCCACGACTTCTTCCTGGAGTTGCACGATCAAGGGGGCGCTGCCTTGGCCCACGCCTTGCGGGAAGCGCATCCCGGCGTCGTTGCCGTGCCCTTGGGCGAGCGCTCCGTCCGCCTGCAAGGTTATACCGTGCAGGTGGGCTACGCGGACTTCACGGTGGCCGAGACGGCCCGTTACGGCTATGCCCACGCCTTGGCGCCGGACCAAGCCTTGGCCAGCGAGGCCTTGCTGAACGCGTTGGGATTGTCGGTGGGGGACTCGGTGGAGGTGGGCGGCGAACCCTTAAGCATCGTCCATGAGTTTTCCGGCTTCGGCGACGTGGCGCCGCGCCTGCTGGTCCAGGCGCAGGCCGCCGCCGAACGCTTCGGTGCCCTGCACTACGACCGGCTGGGCCTATCCGGCCTGTCTGCTGCCGAACTTGAACGCTGGCTTGCCGGTGCCGCACCGGATGTCGTGGTGCGTCAGCGGGCGGCACTGCGGGCGGGGGCGCTCGACATCTTTGACCGCACCTTCGCGATCACCCGGGCGCTCACCTTGGTCGCGCTCATCGTCGCCGTAGCCGGCCTGTACAACGCGATGATGGCGCTGCGGCTCAATCAAAGGGCCAGCGTGGCACTGCTCCGCGCCCTCGGGTTGAGCGCCGCCGAACAGCGCTGGCTCGCCCTCATGCGCGGCGGCGCGCTCGGCGTGTTCGCGGTGGTCCTGGCGCTGCCCTTGGGGCTGTTCATCGGCGTGGTTCTTTGCGATGTGATCAACCCCCGCGCCTTCGGCTGGAGCGTGGCGCTGTCGATTTCGGCAGCGGATTGGGCGTTGCCCATGACTCTTGGCTTGGCTGCTGCGGTTGCCGCCAGCGTCCTGCCGGTACCGGAGGAAAGCGCTTGAAGGCCGTCGGTTGGATGCTGTGGGCGATTGTGGGTGTTTCGATCCTAGGTTGCGGCGGCGAGCCGGTCGATGGGGAATCTGGCGTTGGCGAAGGCTTGCAAGTCGGGCGAATGCTCGGCGGGGATGACGATGCGGAGGGGTATGCCCAAGCGTCGTCCCCCCGCCCGTTTCGTTTTCCGGAGGATCACGGGGCGCATCCAGACTTCCGCAGCGAATGGTGGTACCTGACCTTCGCCTTGGAAGCCGTTGACGTGCAGGAAACACCGTTCGAACGCATGGAGGGAGTGGGCGCGCGGTGCGGCCATCCGGCACTGTTAAGGCTCCCCAGCACCCTCAAACCCCACCACAACGCACCCGCCAGGTGTGCCGGATGGCCGCACCGCGCGCCCACTCCCGGCGCCCGCGAATTTGGAGTTCAGTTCACGCTCTTCCGCCGGGCGCTCTTCCCGGGCGGTGATCCGGCCGATCCGTGGCGTAATGGACAAGGCTACTTGGCTCACTTTGCGCTGACGGACGTGGAGGCGGAGACGCATCGCCATGCGGAACGGATGGCGCGCGGGCATCCAGAGTTGGCGGGGGTCGAAGTGGCTGATGGGGCAGTTGCGGCTTGGCTCGAGGACTGGCGGTTGGTGATGGCTCCGGATGGGTGGACGCTGCGCGCGGCAGCGGACGGCATCGCCGTGGATCTGGCCATGCGCCCGGAGAAGGGCTTTGTTGCGCAGGGTGATGGCGGACTTTCGGCCAAGGGGCCGGGCGAAGCGTCCCACTACTACTCCGCGCCCCGCTTGCGGACCGGCGGGCATGTGAAGATCGATGGTGAGCGCCATCCGGTTGCCGGCTGGGGCTGGCTGGACCGGGAGTGGAGCACCAGCGCCCTTAGTCCGGAGCAGGTCGGCTGGGATTGGTTTGCGTTGATGCTCGACAGCGGCGAGGATGTCATGGCGTTTCGACTGCGGCGGCGAGACGGCACTCGGGATCCATACGATCATGGCGCCTGGATTGATCCCAACGGCGCGGCGCGCTTCCTCTCGGCCAGCGACTTCAGGCTGACGCCGATCGGACATTGGCAGGACGAGGAAGGCAGAAGATGGCCGATTCGCTGGCGGCTGGCGGTGGGCGAACGTCGATTTGAAATTGCCGCCGCGCTGAACGACCAGCGCATGGACACCCTGCTGACCTATTGGGAAGGGCTGGTTCGGGTGACTGACGCCCAAGGCCGGGACGCCGGCCGGGGCTACAAGGAGTTGACGGGGTACTAGCGCTGTGTCACGCAAAACACCGACTGAACTGAATTGGGAGCGGTTGGACAGCCGCCATCGAAGTGCCGAGGGCAATGATCTCATTCTCTTTCGCACCCGATTTGACCGGATGCGGCATCCGCTGAGCGGCGAGGTTCTTGAGCGGCTGGTGCTCGAATCCGTGGACTGGGTGAACATGGTGGCGATCGATCTTGGTGGCGATGTCGTGATGGTGCGCCAGTTTCGCTTCGGCGCGGGCTATGTCACGCTGGAAACGCCGGGCGGCATGGTCGATCCGGGGGAGGATTCGCTGACAGCGGCCAAGCGGGAACTGCTCGAGGAAACCGGCTACGGTGGCGGGGAATGGCGCTATCTTGGCGCTGTGGAGCCAAATCCGGCGATTCACGAGCATTTGTGCCATCATTGGCTGGCCACGGATGTCGAACGGCTTGCTGAGCCGCGTCCGGGGCGCGGCGAGATGCTGGCCGTGGAGCGCATGAGTGAGGCGCAAGTGACGCAGGCCGTGCGCGGCGGCGTCATTCGCCATGCCTTGGCGCTGTCGGCCCTGTCGAGGGTCTTTGAACTTATGCCAAGGCCCTTTGCCGAGGCTAGCGGCGTCCGAGCGGACGTTGAGGTCCGTCGCCGCCAACGAAACGAAACGGTTTGAGCGATTTCGGAATGCCAATTGAGTCGAGCCAATCCGCTGTCCGCCGGAATCCGGAGGCGGAGCGCATCTTGGACGCCCTGAACCAAAGACAGCGCCTGAGTCTTACTGCGGAGGCCTTCGCCGCGCTGCTTGACGACGCGGGCGCCTTGCATCGGTTCGTCCTGGACAGTTCGCCGGAACTGATCTATCTGCTCGACAGCGAGGGCCGCATTCGCTTCATCAACCGGCGTGTGGAGACGCTGCTGGGCTTTCAACAGCAGGATTTGGTCGGCCAGCACTACGAGGCGCTGGTGGATGAGAGCTGCCGCAGCCCTGCCCGCCACGTTTTCGATGAACGACGCACCGGCAGTCGTGCTGGCCAGCCCGTGTCGCTGAAGTTGGTCAGCCACCTCGGCGCGGATGGTGGCCGCGCTGCCCATCCGCGCGGGCTGTGGATGGAACTGCGGGCCGAAGGCATCTACGCCGACCCCAACGAACGCACGGCGGAGAACTATCTGGGCACATGCGGCGCCATTCGCGACATCAGTAAACGCGAGGGTCCAGAACCGGGTATTGACTCGCGGGCCTTCCATGACGCGGTGACCGGTCTGCCCAACCGCACCTTGTTCGACGACCGCTTGGGCGTGGCCATCACCCAAGCGGAGCGCAGCCGGCGCAAGCTCGCCGTCATGTTTGTGGACCTCAACCGCTTCAAGCGCGTCAACGACCGGCTCGGCCACAGCGTGGGCGACCGCCTGCTGCGAGCCGTTGCCCAACGGGTGCGGGCTTGCTTGCGCCAAGGTGACACCCTCTCGCGCTTCGGAGGCGATGAATTCACGCTGCTGGTGCCCAGCGTGCGCAGCCGCGGGGCGGTCGAGCGCATCGCCGGCAAGATTCTGGATTGCTTCGAAGCGCCCTTCGTCATCGACGGGCGTCGGCTCCGGGTGGGCGCCAGCATCGGCATCGCCCTGTATCCCGAGGCCGGGGAGCGGGGCGATGCCCTGATTGAGGCCGCCGACATCGCGATGTACCACGTCAAGGATCAGGGCGGCAATGGTTACCGGCTCTACTCCGAAACCATGAATCGGGGTGTGATGCGGCGCCTGACCACGGCCCGGGAACTGCGCAAGGCGCTGTCCCGACGAGAGTTTGTCGTCTACTACCAGCCGCAGGTGTCCCTCGCCAGCGGCCAAGTCTGCGGCGTGGAAGCCTTGGTCCGTTGGCGCCATCCGACGCGGGGGCTGCTAAAGCCGGACGACTTCCTGCTTGCCGCTGAGGATGCCGGGCTGCTCGGCGAAGTCGATGCCTTGGTGCAGCAGCAGGCGTTTACGGAGGCGGCTCACTGGCGCCACAACGGTGCTGGGGATGTCCGAGTTTCGGTCAACGTGTCGGGGTTGGCGCTTGAGCAGGACGATTTTGCGGACAAGCTGCAGGCGCGGCTGCGCAAGGCGGGCCTCGAGGCATCCGCGGTGCGGTTGGAAATTGATGAGTACCGGCTGTCGCAGAGCCGCGAGCGGGTCATGCCCAAGCTGCAGGCGCTCCACGACTTGGGGGTGCGCATAGCCGCGGACCGCTTTGGCGCCGGTTACGCTGCCTTGGCCTATCTTCAGCACTCCCCGGTCAGCCAGCTCAATGTGGATGCCAGCATCATCCACGACATTCGCGCCGACGACCCCGGCGGTGGCCACGGCATCGTCAAGGCCATTGCCGCCTTCGCCGGGGCGTTGGATGTGACGCTGCTAGCCGAAGGGGTGAGCAACCGGGTGCAGTTGCGCTGCCTGTGCGCCGAGGGCTACGACCAAGCGCAGGGCGTGCTGTTCTCCCCGCCGCTGCCGGGCGCTGACGTCGCGCAGGTTCTAAATGGCAATGCTTTTGCCGGCTTGGTTCGCCAAGCCCGCCTGCCCGCCGGCCGAGGATTTCGGAGCGAGGGCGTCCCGCCCTCGCCTTGAACTGCGGAAGATGCGTGCGAACATGAAGGGCTTCACCAGCAAGATTGTGCATAGCGACCGCTTGAGCGAGATCAAGCACGGCTCGCTGCACAAGCCCGTGCACGCCACCGTGGCCTACGGCTACGATGACGCGCGGGATCTGGCGGCAGTGTTTCAAGGCACTCAAGCCGGGTTCACCTACGGGCGCCAAGTCAATCCGACGGTCGATGCGCTGCAGGTCAAGCTCTCCGCCATGGAGGGGGGGCTTGCGAGCGTCTGCTTCGGCACTGGCATGGCGGCCATCGGCACGCTCCTTTTCGCCCTGCTGCGGCGTGGCGACCACTTTGTTTCCAGCGCCTTTCTGTTCGGCAACACCAACAGCCTGTTCATGAGCTTCGCCAGCCATGGGCTGGAAGTGACCTTCGTGGACGCCACCGATGCGGACCAAGTGGCCGAGGCCGTTCAGGACAACACCCGCCTGGTGTTCGTCGAGACCATCGCCAATCCCCGCACCCAAGTCGCCGCCTTGGCGGAAATCGGCGCGCTGTGCCGCGAGCGGGGCTTGGCCTACGTGGTGGACAACACCATGACCTCACCCTATCTCTTCCAGTCGAGCAAGGTGGATGCGAGCCTGGTGGTCAACAGCCTCACCAAGTACATCGGCGGCCACGGCACAACGCTCGGCGGAGCGGTGACGGAAATGGGCGCCTACGATTGGCGGACGTTCCCCAACATCTATGACAGCTACAAGGGCGCTGACGCCCAGCTATGGGCGCTGACCCAGATCAAGAAGAAGGGCTTGAGGGACTTTGGCGCAGCGCTGTCGCCGGAGGCGGCTCACGAGCTCGCCATCGGCGCCGAGACCTTGGCGCTGCGCTTGGAGCGGCAATGCGCCAACGCCCAGGCCATGGCGGAGTTCCTCGATGCACGCAGCGAGGTGCGCCGGGTCTATTACCCGGGCTTGCCGCAACATCCGGAGTTCGACCGCGCCGCCGAGCTGTTCCGGCGCCCAGGCGCGCTGTTGAGCTTCGAACTCGACCCCGGCATAGACATCTGGGCCTTCATGAACGCCCTCAAGATCATCATCAAGTCCAGCAATCTCGGCGATAATCGCACCTTGGCCATCCCGGTGGCCCATACCATCTACCATGAGATGGGTGCGGAACGCCGGGCGAGCATGGGCATCGACGACTCGCTGATCCGCATTTCGCTAGGCATCGAGGAGGTCGAGGACTTGCTTGACGACCTGGATCAAGCCTTACGTCGTTCGGCTTGAGGGCTTTCTAAAACGAATATCAAATCAATAAGTTAACGAGAGTTCCATGACAGACGCGTTGCTCGAAACCAACCTGAATCTCCCTAACAAGCGCAGCGGCAAGGTGCGCGACCTCTATGATGTCACCTTGGACGATGGCGGCGAGGCCTTGCTGATCGTTGCCACTGATCGCATCAGCGCCTTCGACGTGGTGATGGCCAACGGCCTGCCCGGCAAAGGGGTGGTGCTGACCCAGATTTCCAAGTTCTGGTTTGATCTGTTCGCCGCCGACACCCCCCACCATCTGGTATCCACCGACCCTGCCGACGTGCCGGGGCTTTCGGCGGCGGAACGCGAGGCCCTTGCCGGGCGCATCATGCTGTGCCGAAAGACCGAGGTGGTGCCCATCGAGTGCATCGCGCGGGGCTACATCACCGGCAGCGGCTGGAAGGACTACCAAGCCAGCGGCTCGGTGTGCGGCATTGCCCTGCCGGCGGGCCTAAGGAACAGCGACCGGCTTGAGGAGCCGCTGTTCACCCCCTCAACCAAGGCGGATACCGGCCACGACGAGAACATCAGCTTCGATCAAGGCGTGGAAATCGTCGGACGGGAACTGATGGAGTGGCTTGGTGAAACGACGTTGCGCCTCTACCGCCGCGCCGGGGCCTACGCCTTGGAGCGGGGCATCATCCTCGCTGACACCAAGTTCGAGTTCGGGCGCTTGCCGGGCCAGGACACCCCCATCCTGATCGACGAGATATTCACCCCCGACAGTTCCCGTTTCTGGCCCGCCGACCAATGGGTGCCGGGCCGGGAGCAGGAGAGCTTCGACAAGCAGATCGTGCGCAACTACCTGGAAACCGTGGTGGCAGCGGGCGAGTGGGACAAGACGCCACCCGGTCCCACCCTGCCCGATGAAGTGGTGGCCCGCAGCGTGGCCCGCTACGAGGAGGCCTACCGCCTCCTGACCGGGTCGTCGATTCGATAGGCGAGCTCTGGACTGGACCACCTACAAGGCGCGCTGCGACCGGCCCGATGCTTGGTCACGCTGGATGCTTGGGCAGACCTTGGAGCTCCTGGCGGGGCGGCCCGACTTGGCGGCGCCCTTGCGCGATGCCTTGGCGGGCACACCCTTGACGAAGCCTACGGGTCACAAAGGCGGTGCCGCCACCGACATGTTGGTCCTGGATTTGGACGCGGCCGCGGCATCGGCCATTGTCGAGCGCGTTGAGCAAGCGGTGGCCCAAGGCATGGAAACCTCGGGCACTCGGGGCCGAGGGCTCGGCGGCTTTCAGGAGGCTTGGCGGGAATACAGTGAATTCATCAACCAACAGCAAGGCAAGAGAGGGCAAATGAGCGAAGCGAGGGATTTGGTTCTGGAACTGATCGATGCCTTCAACCGCATCGACCTCGACGCCGTCGTCGACAGCTTCACTGAGGATGCGGTGTACCACAACATCCCCATGGAAGCCGCGCAGGGCAAGGCTGCCATCCGCAGCGTCTTGACCCAGATCATGGGCGATTCCGAAGCCGTGCAATGGGACGTCCTCAACATCGCCGACGAGGGTGGCGTGGTGCTCACCGAGCGGGTGGACAAGTTCAAGGTCAACGGCGTCTGGGCGGAAATCCCGGTCATGGGTGTCTTCGAGGTCAGCGGCGGCAAGATCGCCGCTTGGCGCGACTACTTCGACATGGGTCAAGTCCAGGCCCAGTTCGCGGCGACTGCGCGGCCGCAAGGCGGTTAGCCTTCTCCGCCCTCGTCGCTGGCGTGGAACAGGATTTCGCCGCGCCGGGACACCAACAGCACCTCTGGAATTCCATTGCATGGACTTCGATGGATGAATGTGAGTTATGGAGATTTGGCTGGCCGAGTCGGTGCCCGGTTGGGGCCGACGGCGTGGTTGGTCATTGATCAGGCGCGCATCGACCGCTTCGCGGAGGCGACTGACGATCATCAGTGGATTCACGTTGATCCCCAAGCGGCGGCGGATGGTCCCTTTGGCGCCACCATCGCCCACGGCTACCTGACGCTTTCCTTGGTGAACCGTTTCATGCCCGATCTGCTGACGGTGGCCGATGCCTCCATGGGCGTCAACTACGGCTGCGAGAAGGTCCGCTTTCCGAGCCCCGTGCGGGTCGGTTCCCGCATCCGCGGCAAGGGAGAGCTGGTCAGCGTCGAGCCGGCCGGTGGCGGGCTGCAGGTTCTGGTCCGGGTGACCGTGGAGATCGAAGGCCAGGACCGCCCAGCTTGCGTGGCCGACACTTTAAGCCGCTTCTTCCCCTAGAATTGGCTCTGCCCCTGTGGAATAGTCCCGGCTCGCAATGGTTGGAAGCCGCTAGTGTGCTGAGTGCCCAGCGAATCAGTGAAGTCGCCCAAGCGCTGCATCAAGCGATGCGCGAGCGCCGCGCCATCGCACCGATCAGCGAAACAGACCCCGGCATCGAGGTTGATGATGCCTATCGGATCAGCCGCGCCTTCATGGGCCTGCGGGAGGCGGCTGGCGAGCGGGTGATCGGCAAGAAGATCGGCGTCACCAGCCCGGCGGTGCAGGAGATGCTGGGCATCGATCAGCCGGACTTCGGTTTTCTGACCGACGCCATGTGGTGCCGGGATGGGGTGGTGGACACCAAGGGTCTCATTGCGCCCCGGGCGGAGGCGGAAATCGGATTCCGGTTGAAGAGCGATCTCAAAGGCCCCGGGGTGACGCCGGGTGATGTGCTGGCGGCCACCGAATCGGTGATGGCCTGCTTTGAAATCGTCGATTCGCGCATTCAGGACTGGCGCATCCGCATTTGCGACACCATTGCCGACAACGCCTCTTGCGGCGTCTTCATTCTGAGCGGTGACGAGGTGCCGGTGAGCGGGCTTGAACTGAAGGACGTTTGCGTCACGGTCACCAAGAACGGGAAGTTCTTGAGCGAAGGCTCCGGCGCCTCAGTGCAGGGCGCGCCGGAAAACGCGGTGGCTTGGTTGGCGAACACCTTGGGCGAGTACGGGATTCCCTTCCAAGCTGGCGAGATCATCCTGTCGGGCTCGCTGGTGCCGCTGGCGGATGCGGCCGCCGGTGACGTCTTCCGATTGTCCATGCCCGGGGTCGGCGAAGCCGAGGCGCGATTCGCATGATCGGCTGCGCAATCCTAGGGTCGGGCAACATCGGCACCGACCTGATGATGAAACTCCTCGCGGCGCCCGATCGCCTCGAACTGCGCCTAATGGTTGGCATCGAGGCTGATTCCGAGGGCCTCGCCATGGCCCGTGAGCGGGGCGTGGCCACCTGCCATGACGGCATCGAGGGCGCTCGCGCGCTGCCCGAGTGGCGCCAGGTTCAGATCCTGTTCGACGCCACTTCCGCGGCCGCCCATGCCCGGCATCACGCCGCCTGCCAAGCCGACCGCAAGCAATTGGTGGATCTGACCCCAGCCGCGATCGGTCCCTACTGCGTGCCGGTGGTCAACATGGCCGAGCACTTAGGCGAGGACAACGTGAACATGGTCTCCTGCGGTGGCCAGGCCACCATCCCCATGGTGCACGCCGTGCGCCGCGTGGCGGCGCGGGTGCCCTACGCGGAGATCGTCGCCTCGGTGGCCTCCAAGAGCGCTGGGCCGGGCACCCGCGCCAACATCGACGAATTCACCGAGACCACCGCCCGCGGCATCGAGGTGGTGGGCGGCGCCGAACGGGGCAAGGCCATCATCGTGCTGAACCCGGCGGAGCCGCCCATGATCATGCGCGACACCGTCTATACCCTATCCATCGGCGCGGAACTCGATGCGTTGGAAGCCTCCGTGGAGGACATGGTGCGCGAGGTTCAGCAGTACGTCCCCGGCTACCGCCTTAAGCAGAAGGTGCAGTTCGAGCGTTTCGGCAGCAACGCCCCGTTGCGAATTCCCGGCATGGGCACCTACGAGGGCGTCAAGTCCACGATCTTCCTGGAGGTTGAAGGTGCTGGCCACTACCTGCCGAAGTACGCTGGCAACTTGGACATCATGACCTCGGCGGCCATGGCGACGGCGCAGCGCATCGCCGAACTCAAGTATGGAGCGGCAGCGTGAACGGGAAGATCACCGATCCCACCCGGGAGAAAATCTACGTTCAGGACGTGACGCTCAGAGATGGCATGCACGCCATCCGTCACCTATACGGCGTCGATCAGGTCGCCGCCATTGCCAAGGCGCTCGATGAAGCGGGGGTGGATGCCATCGAGATCGCCCACGGCGACGGCCTCAATGGTGGCAGCTTCAACTACGGCTTTGGCGCGCACACCGACTGGGAGTGGATCGAGGCGGTGGCCGACGTTGTGCAGCGGGCGGTGGTCACTACCCTCGTCCTGCCCGGCATCGCCACCAAGGAGGAGCTGAAACGAGCCTATGCCGCCGGGGTGCGTTCGGTTCGGGTGGCCACCCACTGCACCGAGGCGGATGTGGCCAGGCAGCACATCGAAATCGCCCGCGAACTCGGCATGGACACCATCGGCTTCCTGATGATGAGCCACATGAGCGAGCCAGAGGCGCTGGCGGAGCAGGCCGGGCTGATGGCGTCCTACGGCGCCCAGTGCGTCTATGTCACGGATTCCGGCGGGGCGCTGGACATGGATGGCTACCGCGAGCGGCTCGAAGCCTACGACGCCGTCCTGCCGCCGGAGACCGAGCGCGGCGTGCATGCCCATCACAACCTCTCCTTGGGCGTGGCCAACTCGATCGTGGCGGTGCAGGCTGGCGCGCGGCGGGTGGACGCTTCCTTGGCCGGCATGGGTGCCGGGGCGGGCAACGCGCCGCTCGAAGTGTTCATCGCGGCGGCGGAGCGCAAGGGCTGGCAGCACGGCTGTGACCTTTATCGGCTGATGGATGCCGCCGAGGAGCTCGTTCGCCCCCTGCAGGATCGCCCGGTGCGGGTGGACCGGGAAACCCTCTCCCTAGGCTACGCTGGCGTTTACTCGTCCTTCCTGCGCCACGCCGAGAAGGCGGCTATGGACTACGGCATGGACGTGCGCGAAATTCTGGTCGAACTCGGTCGGCGGCGCATGGTCGGCGGCCAGGAGGACATGATCGTCGATGTGGCCCTCGACCTCGCCAAGCAGAGCACTAGGTAGAGTGGTGGCCGCGGCGATTGGTCGCGGAAGCGTTCAAGGAAGTCGGGCGGCGCAAGGATTGGTTTGAACCCTTGACACATTATGCAGACGGGAGGGGGTGCAGTGGACGACCAAGCCCGCATAGTCATTGTCGGTGGCGGCATCATGGGGGCTGGGTTGCTCTACCACCTCGCCGAGCAGGGCTGCACCGACGCGTTGCTGATCGAGAAGGCGGAACTCACCTCGGGATCCACTTGGCACGCGGCGGGCCAATGCCCCCACCTCGTGGGCAACTACAACCTCGCCAAGATCCACGACTACAGCATTTCGCTCTACAAACGCCTTGAGGAAATCACCGGCCAGTTTGTGAGCTGGCACACGTCGGGGAGCATTCGGTTCGCGTTGACCCAGCGTGACCTCGATTGGTTCGAAACCGTGCGCGGCATTGCGGAAAGCGTGGGCTTCCCCATGGAGATCATTGATGTCGGCAAGATTCGCGAACTGCATCCGTTCGTGAACCTGGACGGCGTGCTCGCCGGCGCCTGGACGCCGGACGATGGCCATGCCGACCCGGCAGGGCTCTGCCATGCCATGGCACGGGGCGCCCGGCAAATGGGCGCGCGAATCGTTCGCCACAACCGGGTAACCGCCATCAACGCCCGCCCGTCCGGGGAGTGGGAAGTGATCACGGAACAGGGGCGGGTGATTGCCGAACAGGTGGTCAACGCCGCGGGCTGCTACGCCCGGCAGGTGGCGGGGATGGTCGGCGCCGATGCGCCGATCTGCAACATCCAGCATCACTACCTGGTTTCTGGACCGGTTGCGGAGTTTGCCGGACGCGACACGGAGGTGCCCGTCATTCGCGACCCATACGCTTCCGCCTATCTGCGCCAGGAGCAGCAATCCGGCCTGATCGGCATCTATGAGCACGACAATTTGGCCGAGGCCTGGCCGCCCGAGGGGTTGCCGCCCTGGGATTCCGACAGCGAACTGTTTTCCGACGACCTCGAGCGCCTGATGCCTTGGCTGGAACGCGCGATGGGGCGCATACCGATTTTTGAGTCCGCTGGCATCCGGCGCATCGTCAACGGCGCCATACCGCACAGCGCCGACGGCCCGCCGCTGCTCGGCCCCGTCGGGGCCTTGCGCAACTTCTGGTTCTGTTGCGGATCATCCTTCGGCATCGCCCAGGGTGCGGGCTGCGGCAAGTACTTGGCCCAATGGATGCTGGAAGGCGATGCGGAGATCAACATGACCGGCTTCGACCCCCGCCGCTTCGGGGCCTTCGCCGATGCCGGCTACATGAAGGCGAAGGGCCGTCAGGACTACGCTAGGACCTACTTCACGCCGATGCCCGGGGAGGAATTGCCCGCCGCACGCGAGGTCCGCACCAGTCCGCTGCATGGCAAGCTGATTGCCCAAGGCGGCGTCCACACGGAGACCTTCGGCTGGGAGCGGCCCCAGTGGTTCTCGTTGGACGGCCGGGAAGAGGACGTGAGCTTCCGCCGCAACAACCTGTTTGAAGTGGTTCGGGATGAATGCCTCGCGGTCCGCGAACGCGCCGGTGCGCTCGACCTGTCCGGCTTCGCCAAGTTCGACGTCACCGGCCCCGATGCCCGCGCCTTCCTGAACCGGGTCTGCGCCAACCGAATGCCCCAGGGCGGCGGCATCGTGCTGACCCACCATCTGTCCGAGCAAGGCCGCATCGGCGGCGAATTGACCATCACCCACTTGGCCGACGATCACTTCTACGTGCTTTCCGCGGCTGCCGCCGAAGTGCGCGATCTCGACCGCCTGCGCGAGGCGCGACGGCCGGGCGAGCGCGTGCAGGTGGCCAACGTCACCGATGAGCGCGGCGTCTTGGTGCTCGCTGGCCCACGTTCCCGGGAGATTCTCTCGAAGCTCACCGCAGCCCCCCTCGACAGCCGTGCGTTCCGTTGGCTGAGCGGCCAGGAAATCCAGGTGGCGGGCAAGCCGGTGCGGGCCTTGCGCGTCAACTACGTGGGTGAACTGGGTTGGGAACTGCACCCTCCGATGGCGGATATGGAAGCGGTGTACGACGCTGTCATGGCATCCGGCGCGGCTTTCGACATCGCCAATTTCGGCTTGTATGCCGTCAACAGCTTGAGAATGGAGAAGGCGTATCGAAGTTGGGGCGCGGAATTGACCAACGAGGTGAACATGCTCGAAGCTGACATGGCGCGTTTCATCAAGCTCGACAAGGCGGATTTCGTCGGCAAGGCGGCGACCTTGCGCGCCGCCGAGGCGGCCGCCAATGCGGGGCCCCAAACGGATGGGCAACCCTTGCGGCTCATCTATTTCGAGGTGGAAGCGGGGGACTCGGATGTGCGCGGCGGTGAGCCGATTTTCACTGGCGAACGCTGCGTCGGGGTCACCACGTCCGGTGCCTACGGCCACTACGTTCGCAAGAGCTTGGGTTTCGGCTACGTACCGCCGGCTCTGGCCGCTCCCGGCACCGATCTGCAAGTCCGCCTGCTCGGCGAGCGGCGCCGGATGAGCATTCTCGATGCCCCGGCCTACGATCCTGCCAGCAAGCGGCTTAGGGCTTAACGCACGGGTCGCTGAACGATGGCCAATGCGGAGGAAAAAGCGGGCGCGCTCCCGCGCCAGCCGACGCTGCCACGTCGGGCGGCGGTGGTTGTCATCGGCGGCGGTGTCATCGGCTGCTCCATCGCCTACCATCTCGGCCGTGCCAACCGCTCCGGCGTTCTGTTGCTCGAACGGCAGCAGCTCACGTCCGGCACCACTTGGCACGCCGCCGGTTTGATCGGCCAACTGCGGCCGTCGGTCAACATGACCCATCTCGCCCGCTACACGCGGGAACTGTACGACCAGCTCGAAGCCGAGACTGGCCAGGCGACGGGTTACCGCCGTTGCGGCTCGGTCTCGCTGGCGACCAACGAGGAGCGGTTCGAGGAACTTAAGCGCAGCGCCTCCATGGCCAAGGTGTTCGGGCTGGAAGTGCAGGTGCTGACGCCTGGGGCGATCAAGGGCCGGGTTCCGCTGCTGAACACCGACGACGTGCTTGGCGGCATCCACATCCCGACGGACGGCTATGCCAACGCGGTGGACATCACCCAGGCGCTTGCCAAGGGCGCCCGCAACGCCGGGGTGCGCATTGTCGAGAACGCGCCGGTAACCGCCATCCGAACCGCCAAAGGCCGCGTCACCGGCGTTGCCACCGCGCACGGCGAAGTCGATGCCGACTGCGTCGTCCTCTGCGCGGGCATGTGGACCCGCGACCTGGCGGCTTCCATCGGCGTCAACGTGCCGCTGCACGCCTGCGAGCACTACTATGCCCTGTTTGAATCCGTCGAAGGCCTGAACCCGGACTTTCCGGTCGTGCGGGACTACGACGCCTGCACCTATTACAAGTACGATGCGGGCAAGCTGCTGGTCGGCGCCTTCGAACCCGAAGCCCGGCCCTGGGGTGCCGATGGCATTCCGGAAGACTTCAGCTTCGATGAAATCGCCGGCAGCTTCGATCATTTCGAGCCAATTCTCCACGGCGCCATGGCGCGCCTGCCGGCGCTGGAGCGGGCCGGCATCCAGAAGTTCTTCTGCGGCCCGGAGAGCTTCACCCCGGATGTTCGCTACCACATCGGCCAGGCGCCCGAGTACGGCAATTGCTTCGTTGCCGCAGGCTTGAACTCCATCGGCCTGCAATCCGCCGGCGGCATCGGCAAGGTCGTCTCGGACTGGATAAGCGCCGGCCATCCTCCGGCCGATCTGTGGGAGGTGGACGTGCGCCGCAACATGCCCTTCCAGCGCAACCGCAAGTACCTGCGCGAACGGGTTTCCGAGAGCTTGGGCCTGCTCTACGCCACGCACTTCCCGCACCGCCAGTTCGAAACCGCGCGCGGCGTTCGCCGCTCACCCCTGCACGACCGGTTGGTCGCGGCCGGGGCCTGCCACGGCGAAGCGGCGGGCTGGGAACGCCCAAACTGGTACGCCCAGCCGGGCACAACGCCCCGCTATGAGTACAGCTACGGCCGCGGCAATTGGTTCGAGCGCACCGCCGCCGAACACCGGGGGGTGCGCACCCAAGTGGGTCTTTTCGATCAGTCATCGTTCGCCAAATTCCGCCTGGAGGGTCGGGATGCGGCGCAGGTGTTGAACCGGGTTTGCACCAACAACGTCGATGTGCGCCCGGGCCGCATCGTCTACACCCAGTGGCTGAACGAACGGGGCGGCATAGAGGCCGACCTGACCGTGACCCGCCTCGGCGAAGACAGCTTTCTCGTGGTCACCGCCGCTGCCACCGAAGTGCGCGACTTCCACTGGCTTAAAAGCCACATCCCGCCGGATGCGCGCTGCGTGCTGACCAACCTGACCTCCGGCCTAGGCGTGATTTCGCTGATGGGGCCCAATGCCCGGGCGTTGCTGCAGTCGTTGACGCCGGCGGACCTGTCCAACGAGGCATTCCGGTTCGCCACCAGCCGAGAGATTGAGCTGGGCCATGCGCTGGTTCGCGCTTCGCGCATCACCTACGTGGGGGAACTGGGTTGGGAACTGTACATACCGACGGAATTCGCCGCCGGCGTTTACGATGAAATCACCGCAGCGGGCGACGCTTTCGGCTTGGTCCAGGCCGGCTACCATGCGCTGGACTCGCTGCGCATCGAAAAGGCCTACCGGCACTGGGGCCACGACATCACCGACGAGGACTCGCCACTGGAAGCCGGCTTCGACTTCACCCTCAAATTCGACAAACCCGGCGGCTTCATCGGCCGCGAAGCGGTGCTTCGACAGCGGGAGCAGGGCCTTGCCAAGCGCCTCGTCCAGTTCAAGCTGAGCGACCCCGAACCCCTGCTCCATCACAATGAGCCGATCTGGTGCGGCGACCAGATTGCGGGCTACATCCGGTCCGGGAACTACGGCCACACCTTGGGCGGCGCCATCGGCCTCGGCTACGTGACCGGATCGCTGGCGGCGGACCCCTCCGAAATCGAAAGCGCCGCCTTTGAGATCGAAGTGGCTGGCGTGCGCATCCCGGCGCTGGCGTCGCTAACGCCCTTCTACGACCCCCAAAACCGCCGCGTTCGGTGCTAGGCGATGATTCGGACCAACCAGAAGGAGGTCGCCATGCGCAGACAATGTCTCAGTTGGCGGCCTCTTTTGTGAAACGGTAGTTTGTCAGTTTGGAATTGCTGCATGAACAAACAAGTTGGCTTTGATTGCTCTAAGTGCAGAAAATCCGTTTATGTGTGGCGAGGTGAACGGGGAGATCAATCATGCCCATAGAACTGAGAGAGGAGAGGCGTACTGCTAGTCCCATCCGTGGCCAACGTCCTGCTGGTGGCCAGGTTCGCCGCCGGGGAAGCGAAGGAAAATCGCGTCTAAATGGGCTGCGAGGGCGGGCTGGTGGAGGCAAGGTCTGGGCGGCGAACTTGGGCAGTGCCTGCAGCCCCCATGTCGTCAAGGTCGTTGTTAAAGCACGAGGGGCAACCGGTAGGCACACCCTACCTAGCCCCAAGCCACCAATCCGAATGCGTCTTGTTGTGTTGTCCTTGACGGTGGCTCTATCGGTCGGGAGCGCTTATGCGGTGGAATCGGAGGTGGAAAAGTCTATAGCCAGATTTGAACTGTTTAATTCCTGCCTTCCAATGGGAATCGTGGTGGAATCATTGCCTACAGAGGCTGCTCGAATCGGGTTGACCACGCAGTCGCTGAGGACAGCCTTGGAGAGCCGATTGAGGGCGGCCAGACTGTATGACGAGATTCCATATTCGTACCTGTACCTAAATGTTAACTTGGTGGGCGCAGCATTCAATATCTCGCTTGAGTACAACAGACGGATATGTCATTCGGGCGACCTTTGCGGCCACGCAACAACGTGGAGTGTGAGCAGCGTTGGAACCCACGGCAAAGGGAATGCTGGATTCATCCGTACAGCAATCTCCGAGCACATGGACTCCTTTTTGGTAGAGTATTTGAAGGTCAATGAGGCAGCGTGCTCCGGGAACTAGGGTGCCGGCGACCGAATCCATTCGACGTAGTTGTTTGTCTCGAAGGGGGACCGCCGGGAGAAGCGAATTCTCGGTGGCGCTGCAAAGTTCAGCATCTGGGAACCTTTGAATGAAACTGGGGAATAGCGTGAAAAACAAATGGCGTTCTGGTAATGTTTCGTTACGGCGGATGTCCCCTTAGTCTTTATCTAACACCCTGAATTATCAGGGGAATTCCACCTTTCCTCAACTACACTGGTGCAATATCCGGGCTAAACTGCTCAGGGGTCGTGTGCGCTCACGTGCGCTACGACAACAACAAGAAACTGGATGCCGCCTTGAAAATCAGCAGACTCAAGATACGGAACTTCAGGGGCATAAGGCGCGCTGACTTACTCTTCCCAGATCACGTGGTGCTGATTGGCGATAACAACACCGGCAAATCCACTGTCTTGGACTCCATCGACCTTGTGCTCGGCCCTGACAGGCTAAACCGACGCGCACCGATTGACGAACATGATTTCTTTCAGGGGCGCTACCTGCCTGGTGCGGCCATCTACGCAACCACCACCGCAGCATCCGCGCCCCCTGAAGAAGGCACCACCGAACCAAGTGACAACGAAGGCGAACCCGTGGCACAAGCAGAGAGAGAGCCGCCGCAGGGCACAGGCCTAGAACCGGCGGACGACCCTCCGCAAATCTGCGTCGAAGTCACCATCACGGACCTCTCAAGCGAACAGAGTGCGCATTTCAAGGACTATGTCGAGTGGTGGAACACCGAAGGAGGCCAGCTATACACCGACGCGTCTGTTCAGGGTGTAGACGCCGATACAGTCGTCGAAGCCCTGCGGGTTACGTTCATCGGCCAATACGTGGCCGAGGAAGACGACTTTGAAGGCCGCACGTACTTCGCGCGCAGCCTCAAAGAGAGCGACAATCCTCAGCCGTTTTCCCGACGTGACAAGCAGTACTGCGGGTTTCTTTACCTCAGGGGCCTGCGCACTGGTAGGCGTGCCCTCAGCCTAGAGCACGGCAGCCTTCTGGACGTGATCCTCAGGCTGAAGGAAATACGCCCTCGGCTGTGGGAGACGACTATCGGCGGGCTAGCGGAGTTCGACGTTGCCAGCGACCCGGACTTAGGCATTTCCGGTGTGTTGGAGAGCATCAATGCAGCGTTGAACAAGTACGTCCCCAAGGAATGGGGCGTCAAACCTCATCTGCGCGTTTCCGCCCTCACCCGCGACCACCTTCGCAACGTCATCACCGCCTTCATCGCGACTGGCGAGGGAAGTCATTCCGCGCCGTTCTACCGGCAGGGGACGGGCACGATCAACATGCTTGTGCTGGCCATGCTGTCGCAAATCGCCGAGGACAGGCAGAACGTCATCTTCGCGATGGAGGAGCCGGAAACCGCCATTCCCCCATACGCACAAAAGCGGATTGTCCACGAACTCCGTAAGCTATCAGCTCAGTCGATTTTCACCTCACATTCCCCTTACGTATTGGAAGAGTTCGAACTACACGAGACTGTTGTACTGGCGCGCGCCAGTGACGGAGAGCTCTCCCAAGCTCCTATTGCTCTTCCTAACAGCGTGAAGCACAAGCGATACAGGCAAGAGTTCCGCACGCGCTTTTGCGAAGGGTTGCTGTCCCGTCGAGTCTTGGTCGCAGAGGGTGCGGTGGAAGCGTCAGCGTTCCCCGCCGTCGCACGTAGGCTCGCAGAACTTGCTCCAGCCAAGTACAGCTCTCTGGAGGCACTCGGGATATGCACCATCGATGCCGGCAGCCAAACGCGTATTCCTGACCTCGGTGGCTTTTACAGGTCGCTCGGCAAGACCGTCTACGGACTCTGTGACAAGCAGTCTGCGGCTGACCAGGCAAAGATCACGGCGAATGTAGATGAACTCTTCATGCACTCAGAGAAAGGCATCGAAGACCTCGTCCTAAAGAACACAACCACGGCAGCTCTTGATCGATTTGCTGGCCTAGTTGACTGGCCGCAACACCTCAATGATCAATATCCCAACCCCAAGGAGGATGTTGAAGCCGCGTTAAATGACTATTTCCGCTGGTCAAAGGGCAGTTGGGGGATTGCCGATTTCCTTTCGCAATGCACGGAAGAGGAGATTCCCGAATGGTTGCGCGACTGCTGCGTCCGCCTGCGCCAACTCGCGCAACCTGTTGTCGAGGAGCCACCATCAGTGGGGAAATGACGACGCATGCGATGCTCCAGTACTTGATGCAGCCACTTGGGCAGGTTGATGCATGGGGCTTCAGGCTTCGTCGTCCTACGGTCTTCGCGAATGCCCCATCATCCCGAGCCACCGCATCTTTCCGGCTGGATTGGATGGCGGGTTGTGATTGAACTGACGAAACGGCAGCAGGACGTGCTTGCCATTGATGGACATGGCCTGGTCAAAGGCGGTCCGGGCTCCGGCAAAACCACCGTCTCCATCCTGAAGGCGGGTACCGTCGTCCGGGAACAGCTCAGTCCCGGTCAACGCGTACTGTTCCTCAGCTTCGCCCGCGCTACCGTATCCAGGGTCCTCGAAGCCATGGACGAGGAGTCCGGCCTGCATCGCGACGTAAAACGCCTCATCGAGGTAGACACCTACCACGCGTTCTTCTGGCGGTTGATCAAGACGCATGGGTATCTCTTAGGCCTGCCGCGCCGCCTGAAGATCCTGACGCCGCACAATGAGGCGGTCGCCCTTTCCCAGATTCGCAATGGCTACCGTGCTCAAGGCAAGCTGTCGGCAGCGGAGCGGGACGAAAAAATCAATCGTGAGGAGGCGGAAAGGTTGCGCCTAGCGATGGAGGAAGCCCAAGTCTGCTTCGACCTGTTTGCTGACCTTGTAGGGCAGCTCCTACATGGTAGCAACAAGATCAAAAAGCTAATCGCAAACGCATACCCAACCATCATACTGGACGAGTTCCAGGACACTGCTGCCGACCAATGGCACGTCATTCAGGCGCTTGGCGGCGCCAGCGACCTTCTCGCACTAGCTGATCCGGAGCAACGCATTTTCGACTTTATCGGCGCAGACCCTGAAAGACTCAATCACTTCATTCAGGAATTCGATGTCGTGCCAATTGATCTCAGCGACGAGAACCATCGGAGCAAGGGTACGGACATCGTTCATTTCGGTAACGATATTCTCAAGGGAAGGTACTCGAAGGACCGTTACGAGGGTATTGACTGCGTGCTATTCGAGTCCAACACAAACCAAGCGATCTCTAAGGTCGTGACTGAGACCTTGCAGGCTAGGAAGCGACTGATCGATTCCGGTCCGAAGGACTGGTCGCTTGCCATCCTTGTGCCGACCAAGCGCATGACCCGACTGGTATCGGATGTCTTTCGAGAACCACTGGGAGGGCTCCCGAAGATCCAACATTACGCCGTTGTCGATATGGAGGCAGCAATCTTGGCCGCTGAGGTCATCGCCTATGGCTTACAGAGCCACGGCGGGACGTTTAACCCGGCGGAGTTCGTCGCTCTTGTGGCCAGCTACTTCCGAGGCAAAGGAGGAGACTCGCCGTCGAGAACCAGCCTTCAGGAGGCTTCTCGAATCTTTGCTGCCCACGACGTCGCCGTTAGTCGCAGAGCCGAAGGTAAAGATGTTCCGAACAGAAGCGTCTTCCTCCCAATTGAAAGGGCAATCCACGGTTGTTTGACCCTAGCTTTGACAGGCGACCCGGGTGCAGACTGGCTTACCATCCGAAGACACTTCGCGGACGCGGGATGCAAACGTCTGGCAGAGATCGCCAGTGAGGTTCGGAACATTCGTTTGCTGGAACGCGGAACCCAGCTTCGCGAAGCGCTATCCCAGAACTGGCGGGATACAGGGCGTTACACCGAGGCACTTGAGATCGTCCGTCAGGCATTCATCCGCGACCACTTTGCCACGAACACAAAACCCGAATCCGGCGTCGTCGTCATGAACATGCACAAGGCGAAAGGCAAACAGTTCGACGAAGTCATAGTCTTCGAGGGCTGGCCGAAGAGGGCAAAGGGAAAGATCGTGGCGAATCCGGACCGCATCGTCCGAGGCAACATGCGCGAAAACATTGACGACCAAGCTCGACAGAACTTCAGGGTCAGTGTCACGCGGGCCAAGCGACGGACTACGATCCTGACACCACGGGCAGACCCATGCGCCCTCTTAGTCCCGGAGACCTGACCGTAGCTCTCGCCTGTTTTACTCCTGTTGCCACGGGCGGTGCCGAATTCCACTCCAGACATACTAAGTTGAAAGGTCGACAAGGACACACGCGACGCCATCCCGCAACTGATGTTCAAGCGACATCATGGCGGTGTCCCGCACACGGCCTTAGGGAGGACCTCTCACGCCCGCTGACTGTCCCGGGGCGGCGATCATGCTGGCTCATGCCGCCGAACGTCGATCTCTCCGGTGTGCGCGGGCATCTGCGTCGAGACTAGGATCGCGCGGCCAATAAGCGCTTTCCTGCTATCAACAACCCGCCAAACCACCCGCTCCGACAACCACACTCCAAAGTGCTCGACTTGCACCAAAATGAGAATGGCTGCTTGCACTTGGATGCAGTGGCCGCAGCGAGCGCCAAAGGGATATACTGGCCAGCAATGCCAACCGTTGGTTTTCTGGCCATGACCGACAATGAATTGAAAGCGCTCGTAGCCGGGCTTGCCATGGCGCAGGACCGCACCGACGCCCAACTGGCCAAGACAGATGCCCAACTGGCCGAAACCGCCGCGCAACTGGCCAAGACGGACGCCAAACTGGACCGGCTGGCCACCATGTACGGCGGTGTGGGCAACAACCAGGGTGCGGTGGCCGAGGAGTTCTACTACAACAGCCTCAAGGCCAACCCGGTGCTGGACGGGTTGCGCTTCGACTTCGTGGACAAGAACGTCACCCGCAGCCATGCCGGCTTGGAGGACGAGTTCGACCTGCTGCTGGTCAACGGCCAGACGGTGTTCGTCGTGGAGGTCAAGTACAAGGCGCACGAGAAGGACCTCGAGCGCCTGCTGGGCGAAAAGGCACCCAACTTCCAGCGTTTGTTTCCCGAGCACGCTGGCCGTCGGCAGCGCTTCGCGCTGGCCACCTTTCACCTCCATGACGAACTCAAGCGGGCAGCTTTGGAGCAGGGCGTGAGCGTGCTGCAACGCAAAGGCGACGTGATCGAAACCCTGGCGGCCTGACCGGCCAACCATCTGTCAACCGTGACGGTCACGCGTTTCCCTAAGACACCGGGGGAGCGACAACGGTCTGCTGGCCTGCGGCTCGCGAGGGGTCCGGCAGATCCTCGCCTTCGCGCATGGTGGCCGCGATCAACTCCCGCAGCAGATCCCGAGCCTCCGCCAGCGCTTCATCCCAAGTTGCCCCGTCTGTAGCGCCCCAACCGAAATCCGGGAACGCTATGACATAGCGCCCGTCCTCGTCGCGCTCTACCTCGGCTGGATAGTTGTGCGTGTCAGACATCGGATAGTTCCTCCACAATCGGCCACTGCGGCCTTTCGCCATCTATGGGCAGGAAGAAGGAAAGCTACGGTTCGTTGCTGGTCCGCAGCCGCCTTTCGGAGATCAAGGCCGTGGCGGTTGCCACAGCAACCCCCGCGGCTCGGGCGTAGGCATCCGCGCCCAAGGGCGTGCCCGGTAGCTTATACACAAAAGACGCGGCCG